>JAGANE010000329.1 GCA_017624395.1 Clostridia bacterium | reverse complement strand
TCAACGCCCTCCACAAAAGCGTTGAGAACGGGACGTGCGCCGGCTGCGATACCGCAGGTTGCCATTCCAACAACGATGCGGGTATTTTCGCCGCCCTCACGAAGAACAATCTTGTCCTTCATTTTGTCTCTGATAGCCGCAAGTTCTGCCAAAGATTTCATAGTTATAATTCCTTTCCTTCTTCATTTTTAATTAGATAAATTTTCGTATTGCTCTCCCAGATACTGACTGATCCAAAGAAGAATCTCCGGACTGCTCAGTGGGATTTCCTCACCGAGAATCTCGCGTAGCTGTCGTGTATCGAGAGAAACGCGAAATCTATCCGAAACGTGAAGAAATTCAAAATCAATTTGCGGACTCCCTTGAATCAAGGTCGTCATTGTGGAAACGATGTCCCCCAAGGGGGTAAAATCAATGTGATTTTTACGGAAAATCGCAATCACCTCGGTGCCGTGTGTATCCGGATACTCGGATTCATGCCTTGAAGTGATACGAACCTCTCCGCCTGTTTGCTCCGCTGCCATTTTTAACAGTGGGATCCCCATTCCAACCTTTCGCGTGGTTCGCGTGGTACAAAACGGATCAATCACGCCCCGCAAAATCTCCGCCGTCATACCGCATCCGTTATCGGTTACGGTCAAGGTCAGAGTTTCTTCCGTTTCCTCCAAGGAGATCCCTATCAGGGTCGCCCTGGCTTTTACGGAATTTTTGGCAACGTCCAAAACGTTTAATGATAGCTCCTTCAATTCGATTTCCCTCCTAACACTCGGAATAGCTGCCTTCTGACATAATCACCGCTGTAAGGCTCGTCGTCAAGCTCAAAGTAATGCTGTCCGTCGCGAATATCCCAAAGATAATGCGCGTCCGAGCCAACCGTCACCTGTACCTCCCGAAGCCGCGGATAGCATTGCCTGTACTCCTCGATCTTTTCGGCAAAATGAAATTCTGCCACCAAAAATTTTGGAGTATCCGGGAACGTACCCAACGTTGCGATAATACCATTTCCCTCTCGGTCAACATGAGCGGGAAAGCATATTCCGTTGTATTTCTCCACCAACGAAGGAACACCGTCGATGGGGAGTGTCGTTGCGTTGGAGAGCAGATCCTCCTCAGTTCCGACGATCTCATCCTCCTCGTTCATCAAAAGCTGATCTCCGAAGATTTCCACACGGTTTTTGAAGCGGATCCGCAGCCCGTCCACCTCATCGTTAAAGCGCAAGGCATCCTCCAAGCGTTCAAACAGGCAAACCACGTGAATATCCTCTGCCGTCGTCAGCTCCATGCCTGCAATGGGAATGATCCCTTGCTTTTTTGCTGCCGCAAAAAACGCGGGACAGTTTCGGCAGGAGTTATGATCGGTCAGCGCAACGATCTGCAATCCCGCAAGCGCCGCCATGCCCGCAATATTATTGGGGGTCATGTCGTTATCGGCACAAGGAGAAAGACAGGAATGAACGTGGAAATCGTAATAATAGCGATTCATGTCGCTAAGCCTGCCAATGCAGCGGCAAGCTCATATGCGGTTTTTTCCGATGTATAAACGTTGACACCCTTTTGCTCCGCTGTCTGACGAACACTCTCATCCAGAGTTACGCCCTCGGCAAGCAGAATCACAGCAACGTCCACCAGCGTGGCAACCGCAATTATATTGACGTTGGACATGATGGTGATCCAAGCGTTGTCACTCTTGGCGCGTCCCATCACCCAACTGAGCAGATCCCCGACGTACACACCCGAAAAGGTGCGATCCGCGTCGGCAACCGTGATCGGCGTTAAGGATAACGCCCTTGCTATTTCAGCAACCGTCATGATCCGTCTGCTCCTTTTTTGAATTTTGATTTTCTGCGTTGCGGACCTTTTCCACCACGCAATCGTCTCTGCTTTTGGTACCTCGGATCACGTCCTCTGCAAAAGCACGGCAATTTGGCGCACCGCAAGCACCGCAATCGATGCCGGGCAGCTCCGCACGCAATCTTTGAATATCGGACATCATCCGCAGAGACTCGGAAAAGCTTTCACTCAACCTCTGTATCGGACGGTAAGCGGGGGCTTCGTCAAAGAAAAACCATTCTGGGATGTAATCGCATTCGTCCCCTCTCAAAAAGGTTTGAGAAACTGGGAGATAGCGTCTGAGTGTTTGCAATCTCGCTTTGGCAACAAAGGGATTCTCCACTGCCATAACGCCGCCTACACATCCACCCGGGCACGCGTTCAGCTCGACAAATTCCAACGAGGAAATATTGCCGTTTTCAAGCTGCTCCAAAACGCGCATCACGTTTTCAATGCCATCTGCCGCCAGATACTTATCATTGAAGATTGCAGAGGATTCGCCTCCCGACGTTGCCCAGCTGATGCCGATCATACCCGAATTGGAAAGCGGAACGGGCACCTTACCTCGCCTCATCACGTTGAGAAGGCTGAAGTAAATATCATTAATTGATACGACCTCGTCGATCTCGCTCTGATATTCGCCAAATCCGTTGCGAATGTAACTGACCTTTGCGGGGCACGGAGAGATAAAGCAAATGCAAATATCCTCGTCCTTAAGCTCCGGATGCTCACGCTTGGCTTTTTTACGAGCCATTTTGGCGGCGATTTCCATCGGTGGCAAAAGCTGCATGATATTTTCTCGCAGCGTCGGATAACGCAAGGAGATCAAGCGCAGAACCACGGGACACGCCGAGCTGATAACGGGCTTGGTAATCCCCTCCGTTTTCAGATACAACCGTGTATATGCAGAAACAAGCTCTGCCGCCTGCGCCACCTCTACCACATCGTCAAAGCCGACATCGTAAAGGCCTTGCAAAACATAATCAATATCCTCTAATTCTTCAAACTGACCGTACAAAGTCGGTGCCGGGAGCGCGATCTTCCATTTGTACTTCATAACGGCGTCAAGCTTTCCGTAATGTGCTTTTTTCGCCTTACTGGGACAATTTCGAATACAAATGCCGCAATCGATACAGCGGTTTGGATCGATTCGGGCATGACCCTCATGAATCCTGATCGCCTCGGTGGGACAGTGCTTCATACAGGTAGTACAACCCGTACAACGCGAAGAATCCAACGTAACGGAATGTTCATAAGTATTCATACGGAACACGGCTCCTTTCTGGATTGATAATTGGAAAGACCGTTACAAATTGACGGTCATCAAGATCCGCGTTCCCTTGCCAAGTGCGGAATCGATCTGCATCGAATCTGTATATCGCTTCATATTCGGCAAGCCCATGCCTGCACCAAAGCCAAGAGAACGAATGTTATCGGGCGCCGTAGAAAATCCCTCCTGCATTGCCAGATCAATGTTGGCAATGCCGGGACCGTTATCGGTCAAAAGGATCTCAATGCGATCCTCATAGATCAGGACGTCGGCCTCGCCGCCGCCTGCGTGGATCACCATGTTGATCTCACCCTCGTACATCGCAATGGAAACCTTGCGAATCGTTTCGGGAGAAATTCCAAGCTGCCGCAGATTCTTTTTGATCTGTACCGAAGCCTGACCTGCGGAAGTAAAATCGTCACCGTCAACAACGAAATGAAATTTTACCGCCTCATTCATTTTGACGCTCCGTTTCCGTGCAGACCGTTTGCATAAAGCTTTCCGCAAGCCTCATACATTCTTTTACGGGATTTCATCAGGACAAGTCCGCTTTCGCGCGCCAGCTCCACCATTTCCTCGGTGGGAACCT
Organism: Clostridia bacterium; assembly: GCA_017624395.1. Taxonomy (GTDB): domain Bacteria; phylum Bacillota; class Clostridia; order Oscillospirales; family CAG-272; genus UMGS1865. Next base: position 5,293 of record JAGANE010000329.1, on the reverse strand, counting down.
TGGAGCGCACAAACACGATACAAACCATGTCCATCATCACGGCGGTACGCACCACCTGCGAGTTGACGAGTCCCGTCAGCAACACTGCCTGATCCTTGACGTACGCAAGTACATCACTCATCATGTCACTTCCGCACGCGGAATAGACCTCGCGATCAAGCATATCTTCGCCGCAAACGACCTCTGCATCAAGCAATTCTTTTATTGTAGCGATTTTCATCGGCTGTTCCCGCCCTTTCGGATCATCAAGATTTTTTATTTGTACTTTGCGAGAATGGAATCAACGTCGTCTACCGTCAATCTTCCGTAAACCTCACCGTTTACAGTCAGAACGGGAGCCAGACCGCAGGCACCGATGCAGCGCGTTGCCTCGATCGAATACTTTCCGTCGGGAGACGTGCTTCCGATCGGAACGTTCAGCTTTTGAGAGATTGCATTAATGATGTCACCCGAGCCCTTGACGTAGCAAGCGGTTCCGAGACATACTGCGATTGCGTACTGACCGTCGGGATTGAGCTTGAACTGTGCGTAGAATGACACGATTCCAAAGATCTCCTCCAAGGAAACTCCGGTCTTAGCGGCAATGATCTTCTGCACCTCCAAAGGAAGGTAGCCGTAGATCTCCTGCGCATCCTGAAGGATAGGCATCATAGCTCCCTTCTCACCGGCGTGTTTTTCAATTACGGCAAGCAGCTTTTCTTCTTGCTCTTTTGTTCCGTGAAAATCGACCGTAGTCAATTTCTTTTTCATAATTCAAAAAACCTCCTGAATTTAATAATGAACTATCGGAACGTGGCTCCGAGCACTCACGATAAAATTTGTTGCTGCGGTCAAATTTTACCGAAAGCGCGCCGAAAAAGCCCGTTCACAAATACGGACGCCTATATTATAACATATTTTATTTTAAAAATCTATACCTTTTCAAAAAAAATGTGAATTTTTTCACAAAATCCGAAAAAGATTTTCAAAAGATTGCAAAAACAGATTTTTTTCGCCTAAAAAGGTTAAAAAATACGACAAAAAGCCCCCGTACCAAGCGATACGGAGGCTCAAAAAAGTTATTAAAAAGAAAGAATCAAAGCATATGCTTTTTCATACTGCGACGCAAAGCGGTATCCGCCTTGGCTACCTCGTCGATAAAGCGTCGTTCAAGCTCACTCAAGCGGTATCCCTTTTTGTAAATCAAAACGTCCTTATAGACCTTTTCGTTGGCTTGACAGGAAACCGAAACGAGATGATACTTTTTAAGCGTATCCTCGGGAACAGGAGACACCCACATAAACGACGACGGCAGCTTTTCAAGCAGCTCAAACTGACTTCCCCGTTCAAATACAAAAATGCGTTTATCAACAAACTCGGAAAGCTCAGCCTTTTTGACGTCGATCAGCGGCATGGACGGAACGTAAGGGTCCCCATGTGTGATCTCAATATAATCGGCAAGATCCTTCAGCTCCACGTTTGATCTGCCCGCCAAGGGGGAGGATGCGGAAACCAGCAGCACGTAAGAAAACTCGGTCAGCGTTTCATGCTCCAGATTCTTTTCTCCGAACATATTTTGATAATATCGCTCAAATGCAGTCTGATAACGAACAATTCCAAGGTTATATTCCTCCTTCAGCACGTTGTTGATCGTGCGGCTGGAGTTGGTCTCCTTGTACATAATCTCGACAGGACAATCCAAAGAAATTTCCTTTGCAAATTCGGCAAGCGCCGCTGAAATATAGCTGGAGCGTGGTACACAAACCGATAGCTTTTGCTTATGCGTCTTACCGTTTCGGTAGATCTCCTCCACCTCGTCCACCTGCGCGAGGATCCGCTTTGCATATTGCAAAAACTGTTCTCCGTCGGGCGTCAGAGTAATCCCCTTGGTGGTTCTTGAAAAAATGACGATCCCAAGGGAATCCTCCAGCTCCTTGATTGCGCGGCTGAGGTTGGGCTGTCCCATATATAAATTTTCAGCTGCCTTGCTGATAGATTTGGTCTTTGCCACCTCTACCGCATATTTTAAATGCATCAGGTTCAAAGCAAAGCTCCTTTCGTAAAGGGTTATAAAAACAGTAGTTTATTTTTTTTGCTGCTTGCACCAGATCTTCATAATCAGACGGTGCGGAAGAAGCTTGGTCAAAAAGACCTGTGCGCGTACGGAAAATCCGCAAATGGAAACGTCCTTTCCCTTTTTCATATCGCGCAATGCCCGCGCAATGACTTCTTGCGGGGTAAAAAATTTATTGTAATAGCAAATAGTATTATCGGTGACCGCATGATCAAAGAACTCGGTCTTTACCCACCCGGGACAAACCGCCATCATGCGGACCCCGCGCTTTTTCAATTCAACGTTCAATGCGCGACTAAAACTCAGTACAAACGCCTTGGTTGCCCCGTAAACGCAGATATAAGGAACCGGCTGGAAAGAAGAAAGCGAATCCAACTGATAGACCTCACTTCCCTTTTGCAGATACGGAAGTGTCGCATAGGTCATACCGACGTACGCCTTGCTGTTGAGGTCGATCATTCGATACATGGTTTCCAGATCCATATCGCAAAATGCACCAAAGCGTCCGACACCGCTGGCATTGACAAGCACGTCCACCACGGGCTTTTCATGCTCCAAAAGTATCTGATATGCGCGAATGCTCTCCTCCTTTGTCAGATCCAAAGAGATGGGACGTACCTTGGTATCCACCTCGTCCTGCAAGCTTTCCAATCGGTCGGTACGGCGTGCAATCACCCATACCTCATCAAATTTTTTTTGCTTGCAAAGCTGCAAAACAAATTCTCGCCCCATACCCGAGGAGGCACCGGTAATCACCGCAATTTTCATCCGTATCGTTCTCCTTTAAAATTATAGTACAAGATGTACGGGCAAGCCATTCTCATATTTACAAGAAACCTCACCCTGAATCAAAGGCAACAGATATTGACAGCAAGCGTCGGTGACGTGATTGCCCTCGGCATTGATAAAGGCATCGTCCACGTATCGGATCTTGTTTGCGATCTCGCTGACGTCGCTATGCCATATTTCGTTCATATAAGGAGTATCCGAAATACGTTGAATGGTCATCATCTGTCTTGTCACGCCCTCGCTTGCGGCCTGAATGGCAACACGACCTACCGCAACCGATTCGGAAAGGTCGGTCTTGGATGCCATGTGTGCGGCACAGCGCTGCGGCAAATTCAATTCAATGGAACGCACCTTGCATCCGATCTCTGCCTTCACGGCAAGCTCCAGTGCCTTGCCCGTCCCCGCAAGATATGCGTGACCAAAGGCATCCTTAGCACCCGTTTGCGTTCCCTCTCCCACGTAATGTCCGTCGGCAAAGCGGATTCCCTCAGAAACCGCGACCACGACGTTGGGGTGCTTGGCAAGAGCGGCTTTGACATCAGCAAAAAAGCTTTGCATATCAAACACACGCTCGGGTAAATAGACGAGGTCCGGCTCAACGCCGTTGACAACGCGACCAATGGCAGAAGCCGCAGTCAACCAACCTGCATCACGTCCCATAATCTCAACGATGGTCACGGCAGGAACACGGTAAACCGCGCAATCGCGAATGATCTCCTGCGTGGTAACGGCAATGTATTTTGCCGCAGAACCAAAGCCGGGGGTATGATCGGTACCGACAAGGTCATTGTCAATGGTTTTGGGAACTCCAAGGATCACCATTTCGTAATCGTGGCTTTTTGTGTATGCAGAAAGCTTTGCGACAGTATCCATAGAATCGTTTCCACCGATGTAAAAGAAATAGCGGATGTCGTATTTACGGAACACCTCCATCATCTGCTCGTAAAAGGCATCATTTTCTCCTGCACGGGGCAGCTTTTTGCGGCAAGAGCCGAGGGCTGCTGCCGGTGTATGCTCTAAAAGCTCCAGCTTTTGCTCGCTGTCAAAATAAGAGGTCAGGTCGATCAAACGCTCCTCCAAAAGCCCTTCCACACCGTTTCTCATCCCGTACAACGTACGGATACAGCCGCCGTGGACGTTCTCCTTGACGCCTCTGATCACACCCGCAAGTGTTGCATTGATGGCGGCGGTAGGTCCTCCGCTTTGTCCTACGACCGCGTTTCCGCAAAGTTGTTTCTTCATAATAGCCCCCTTAAGATATGTATTCTTAATTTAGTATACCATATTTCTGCCCTCTCTGTCAATGAGAAAGCGGTAATTTTTTGTAAAATCAAGCTTGAAAAATCAAAAAAACAACCGTACAAGCAAAATTTTGACCTCTTTGTCATATGATATCCTAACGCAATCCCGACGGGAGGTAGGAAATATGTTTATTACGTTATTTGCAATTTTGACCAAGATCCTGTACGTGATTTTGGGGGTAGGAACACCGCAGGGCTTTCCGCCACCGCTTCCGAAAAGCGAGGAAAACGAGTGCTTTTTGCGTGCCGAACAGGGAGACGAGGATGCTCGGCAAAAATTGATCCTGCACAATCTGCGCTTGGTCTCCCATATTGTCAGAAAATATTATTCCACCGCACGCAATCCCGAGGATCTTGTCTCCATCGGTACGATCGGACTTGTCAAGGCAGTGGATACCTTCAGCATCCACAATGGTGCAAGGTTTGCCACATATGCGGCAAAATGTATTCAAAATGAGATCCTGATGTACTTCCGTGCGCAAAAAAAGCTGTCCTCGGAAATCTCGATCAACGAAACCATTGACATTGACCGAGACGGCAATCCCCTGACCTACGTGGACGTGATCTGCAGTGAGGAAGACGTCGCCGAGGAGATTGACCGAAAAATGATGACTGAAAAAATGCTGCGCTGTCTTGACGCCCTGCTGACACCTCGAGAGCGACAGATCGTTATGATGCGCTACGGAATCGGCGGAATACGGGCACAGACGCAGAGAGAAATCGCATCCGCGCTCAACATTTCTCGCTCCTACGTCTCGCGCATTGAAAAAAGTGCGCTTGGAAAGCTGCGTGAGGCGTTAGAGGGAGAGCGCGTACCATAAGCTTGTGGGAGTTGTAGTTTTTTTCTTGAAAAATCAAGATTTTCCTTGCAAAACGAGCCATCTTCTGTTATAATAAAAAGCAGATTAGCCGAGAAAGGAATTGACCTCCCATGAGAATGAGAAGAAAAAAGCACGGCGCAGAAAGAATTGCCGCCTGCCGCGAGATCCTGATTGAATCCCCCGCTGTTCCCGCAGTGGATCCTCAAAATTATTTTCACCAAAATAAGCCGATCCATCTGGAGATCGGTTGTGGCAAGGGAGACTTTGCCGTTGGAATGTCGGCAAAATATCCCGAAAACAATTTTATTGCCATGGAGCGCGTTCCAGAC
>JAGANE010000328.1 GCA_017624395.1 Clostridia bacterium | reverse complement strand
CTCCATGCTCAACAACGACTTTTTGGAGATGACCGAGGAAAAGACGCTGATCGTAGGTCTTGCGGGTGAGCGGCTGTTACGGTCGTTCAAATTTTACGCAGTTTTTAAGGATAGCGAGGATTATACCGTGCGGTGCGGCTCGGACGAGATCGGCACCATCACTACGCCGCCTCCTGTGGGGGATCGCTTTGCTCTTGCTGGGCGCGTATGGGAGGTCGAAGAGCTGGATATTCAGCACAAGCTCATCTACGTCAAGAGTGTGGAGGGCAAGATGGAGGTCTCGTGGCCGGGAGATTTTGGCGAGGTTCACACGCGCGTGGTGCAAAGAATGCGGCAGGTGCTTGCCGAGGATACCGTTTATCCCTATCTCAAGCCAAACGCGCAAAAGCGGTTGGAGGTGGCAAGACACGTGGCACGCAATACGGGTATGCTGGAGCATTCGCTTGTCCATCTCGGCGGATACTCGTGGTGCTTGTTCCCGTGGCTTGGGACAAGAGCATTTCGCGCCATGCGCAAGGTGATCGCACGGCATGTGTCTGCGTTTGGAATTACGGGAATCGAATACGAGGGCTGTTATTTTATCACCTTTAAGATGTCGCGCGGAAATGACCTTGACTTGATCTCCGCCATGGCAGACGAGGTCAGATCACGTGGACTTGATGCCGAGGCGCTGGTGTCGGGAGGAGAGATTCCCGTGTTTGAAAAATACGACGATTACGTTCCCGCAGATCTTTTGCGGCATGCTTACGCCGCCGATAAGCTGAATACCGACGAGGCGGCAAAAAGGATCCTTGCCCTGGAGCGCGAATATGACGAATAGAAAGGAGTGGAAATATCCACATGAAAAAAGAGATCTCTGCCGAAACCAAACGGCTGGCAGGCTTTCTTCTCATCAATACGGTGCTTTGCATCGTGCTGTATTTTTGGGTGACAACGACGTTTGAATTCCCTTATATGCCTGCCATCTATCTTTTGGTTGGCGTTAGCGTTGGCTTGTATTACCTGATTTACAATCGCGGCTTTGCTTTAAAGAATGCAACGCCCGATATGCTTCCCTCGCATCTCAGTCCCGTGGAAAAGCAGAGAATGCTGGAGGATGCAAAGCAGAGAGCCCACAACTCGCGTTGGGCGTTGACGATCATCGTTCCCATTGTTCTCACCATTCTGGCGGATATGATCTATTTGTTCATCTTTCCGTATTTTGAGGGGATCTTTGTATGAGTCGGCTGCGGATCGTTTCACTGTATTCGGGATCAACGGGGAACTCGTTTTTGATCTCAAGCAACGAGGGGAGTATTTTGATCGATGCAGGAAAGAACGCCAAGCAGCTTTGTGCGGCACTTGCCGAGGTGGGAGTATCTCCCGATGAGATCAAGGCGATCTTTGTCACGCACGAGCATACCGATCATATCGGGGCTTTGGCGGTCTTCCTCAAAAAGCATCCGATTCCCGTACATCTTCCGTCGGGCTGTGCCTATAAGCTTTCCACCGTCCCATCGGTAGCGCCCCATCTTTGTCTGCATCCGCCGATCCATTCCGAGTGTGTGGCAAATATGACGGTGACGTCCTTCCCAACGCCGCACGATAGCCGCGCCTCGGTGGGGTATCGCATTGAGATCCCAACGGGGGAGGGCAAGGTATTTCGCATTGGCTACGCCACCGACATCGGCTACGTTTCTGCCCATGTGGAAACAGGACTTTGGGGCTGTGACGCGGTGATCTTGGAGAGCAATCACGATCCCGATATGCTGCAGACGGGTCCCTATCCCTACGAGCTTAAGCTTCGGATCGCGTCGCGTCGCGGGCATCTTTCCAATCCCGACAGTGCTTTGTTTGCCGCAAGGCTTTGCGCCGAGGGGACAAAATATCTGATGCTGGCGCATCTGAGTCAGGAAAACAACACCCCCGACACTGCCTATGACGAGTGCTTGAGTGCGGTGGGGGATGGCAGAGTGCGGATCTGTGTGGCAGAGCCCGATCATATCACCGTGCTATTGGAGGAGGATTTGTTATGATACAGGTTACGGTCATTACCGTTGGAGTACTCAAGGAGGCGTATTGGAGAGATGCCGTTGCCGAATATGAAAAACGGCTGTCTGCCTTTTGTAAGCCTAATATCGTGCAGCTCAAGGAGGCAAAGCTCCCGGAGGATCCCTCCGAGGGGGAGATCCGCACGGCACTTGCCGATGAGGGAAAGCGGATCCTTGCCGCCATGCCGCCGCGCTCCTATCGCGTGGCACTTTGCGTGGAGGGAAAGCAGTTTTCCTCTGAGGCGCTTGCCAAAAAATTAGAGTCTGCGGTCAATGAAAGTGGGAGCCTCTGTCTTGTCATCGGTTCGTCTCACGGACTTTGCGAGGAGGTCAAGGCGGCGTGTCAAATGCGCCTTTCGGTGTCCGAGTTGACCTTTCCGCATCAGATGATGCGCGTGCTTTTGTTAGAGGTGCTGTATCGCTCCTTTTCCATTTTAAAGGGAACACGCTATCACAAATAAAGAAAAAATTTAAAAATCCTATTGAAAGAAATCCTTTTGCATGATATAATATAGGTATCATAGGGAAATACTACATAAAGATACACCGAATGCGGTGTTGGAGGTAACTTTTGATCGTTGCATTGGAAGACGCAAAATACAAATTGATCGGTATGCGTGAGAGCATTGAGGAGCTTGGCTCGGCGCTCCGCATTGAGGAGACCAAGGAGACCCTGAAGCATCTGGAGGCGCAAACGCAGGCACCCGATTTTTGGAATAATGCCGAAAAATCAAGTAAGGTCCTGCAGGTCATCAAGCAGGGACAGGATAAGGTAGCAGGCTACGAGCGCCTTTGCGCGCATCTGGAGGACGCCATTGCTCTGGCAGAAATGGCAATTGAAGAAAATGACGAGAGCGTTGTCGAGGAGGTGCAGACCGAGCTGGAGGAGATCACCGCCGAGGAGGAGCATCGCCGCATTGAGGTTCTGCTGTCGGGCGAATACGACAAAAATAACGCCATTGTTTCCTTCCACCCGGGTGCAGGAGGCACCGAGGCGCAGGATTGGGCACAGATGCTGTACCGTATGATCACGCGTTGGGCGGAAAAGAGCGGCTTTCAGGTCAAGTTGACCGATTGGCTGGACGGTGACGGTGCAGGCATCAAAAGTGCCACGGTCATGGTCAACGGATTGAATGCCTACGGCTATCTCAAGAGCGAGAACGGTGTACACCGTTTGGTGCGCGTCTCTCCCTTTGATGCCAACGGCAGACGCCAGACGTCGTTTGCTTCTATTGAGGTCATGCCCGAGTTCGAGGACGTGGATGCAGTGGTACTGCGTGACGAGGATCTGGAGATCACGGCGCACCGTTCCAGCGGCGCGGGCGGTCAGCACATCAACAAGACCGACTCTGCGATCCGTATCGTCCACAAGCCCACGGGCATTGTGGTGGGATGTCAGACCGAGAGATCCCAGCTTCAAAACAAGGAGACCGCATTGCGTATGCTCAAATCCAAGCTGATGGAGATTAAGCTGCAGGAGCGTCTTGACACCATTGAGGACATTCAGGGCAACAAGACCAATATCGAGTGGGGCGCGCAGATCCGTTCTTACGTTTTTATGCCCTACACACTTGCAAAGGACCATCGCACAGGCTTTGAAATGGGTAACATCAATGCTGTTATGGACGGTGACCTTGACGGCTTCATCAACGCATACCTCAAGCAGCAGTCACTTGAAAAGATGAGCGGCAATGAATAAAACAAAATATATTATAATTGCGGCTCTTGCGGT
>JAGANE010000327.1 GCA_017624395.1 Clostridia bacterium | reverse complement strand
TGCAAAACGAGCCATCTTCTGTTATAATAAAAAGCAGATTAGCCGAGAAAGGAATTGACGTCCCATGAGAATGAGAAGAAAAAAGCACGGCGCAGAAAGAATTGCCGCCTGCCGCGAGATCCTAATTGAATCCCCCGCTGTTCCCGCAGTGGATCCTCAAAATTATTTTCACAAAAATAAGCCGATCCATCTGGAAATCGGTTGTGGCAAGGGAGACTTTGCCGTTGGAATGTCGGCAAAATATCCCGAAAACAATTTTATTGCCATGGAGCGCGTTCCAGACGTTGCCTGCCTTGCCCTGGAAAAGGCGATGAGACATCAAGAGGAGCGCCCCGACAATCTCCGCTTTTTAATCGGAGATGCCTGTAATCTGACCGAATGGTTTCCCCCGCACTCGGTTGATTGCATCTATCTTAATTTCAGCGATCCTTGGCCCAAAAAGGGATACGCCAAGCGCAGGCTGACGCACGAAGGCTTTTTGGAGCTTTATCGCAGTGTGCTTTGCGAGGGCGGGCTTTTGCGGCTGAAAACCGACAACGAGGGCTTGTTTGATTTTAGTCTTGAGCAATTTGAAAAGTGCGGCTTGACCGTTGAATGGCAATCTCGTGATCTTCACTCCTCGGAAAAGGCCGCCGACAACATCATGACCGAATATGAGCGCAATTTTTCCGCCAAGGGGCAGGTCATCTATTCCGCCTGGGTCAGATTTTAAGAGGAGCAAGCAATGTTAAAGGATCTGATCATTTCATCAAGAAGCTTTCGCAGCTTTGATAGCAGTATAAAAATTACAAGAGAGCAGCTGTTGGATTGGGTAGATCACGCCCGTCTATCACCCTCCAGCATCAATCTGCAAATGTTAAAATTCCGTCTTGTAACAGCCCCTGCAGAATGTGATCTCATGCTTGCAAATACCCGTTGGGCGGGAAAGCTGAAGGAGATCCAGCTTCCTCCCAAGGGACACGCGCCCGTAGCATATATCGTCGTTTGTGCTGATAAAAGTGTCATTGATACCGCTGATAAATTTCTCAAGGACGTAGGCATTTGTGCGCAATCCATAATGCTTGCCGCCGCAGAAGCGGGATTTGGAGGCTGTATGATCGGCTCCTATTCCGCAGAAGTCCTATGCCGTGATCTTTCCCTTCCCTCTCATTTGATCCCGCAGTTGGTGTTGGCACTCGGTAAGCCCGACGAGACCGTGCAAATCACCGACGCCGCAGAGGACGGATCGGTCACCTATTACCGCGAGGGCGGTGTGCATTACGTTCAAAAAAGAGCTTTGAAGGATTTGATTTTAGAATGAAGGAAAACATAACACGAAATGAACCGAGTGGCATTCTGATCGTCAACAAGCATACGGGAGTCACCTCACACGACATTGTTAACAAGATCCGCCGCTTGTACGGCACGCGACGCGTGGGACATACGGGAACGTTGGATCCGATGGCAACGGGGGTGCTGGTGGTGCTGATCGGCAGAGCCGCAAAGGCATGCGAATATCTTGCCACCGACACCAAGCGCTACCGCGCGCTCCTGCGTCTTGGTCTGACTACTGATACCGAGGATGTCACGGGCAAGGTGCTTACCGTCTCCGATACACTCCCCACATCCAACGAGGTGGATGCCGTTTTGCCGCAATTTCGCGGTAAAATCCAGCAAATTCCATCGATGTACAGTGCCTTGAAGGTGGGAGGAAAAAAGCTTGTGGACCTTGCAAGAGAAGGTATCACCATAGAGCGCCAAGCACGTGAGATCGAAATTTTTGAGCTTTCCGCAACCCCTACGCAAACGCCCTCCGATTACGTTTTGGAGGTCCAATGCTCAGGCGGCACTTACATCCGCACGCTCTGTGCAGACATTGGTGCTTCCCTTGGCTGTGGCGGTGTCATGGCAACGCTGGAACGTACCGAAACGGGAGGCTTTCCGCTTGAAATTGCGCACACAGTTGCGGAAATAGAAGAAATGACCGAGGAGGAACGCACAAAGCTCCTCATTCCCACCGAGGAGCTTTTCCGTACACATCCCACTGTATTATTGCCCGATTTTTATGAACGTCTTTGCCGTAGCGGATGTGAAATCTATCTCAAAAAGATCGGTATTTCCCTTTCCATAGGAGCACGCGTCCGTATTTGTACCGCATCGGGAGAATTCTTTGCGTTAGGCGAGGTCAGAGAATATGAAAAAGGAGCCGCTATCAAGGCAATCAAAACCTTTTGCTTGGAGTAAATGGAACGCTATTGCTTTACAATGGACGATTTGTGATTGATAATTCTATAAAATAACACAATGGTGTCTCAAATGCGTAACACATTTGAGACACCATTGTTTAATTTCTGTTATTTCTTCAATTTCAATGTTTTTTCATATGCGGCAGTTACAGCCTCAATGGCAGAAGCACGGAAGGCTCCGGTTTCAAGTGCATGTACCCCTGCAATGGTGGTTCCTCCGGGGCTGCAAACCGCATCCTTCAATTCCCCGGGGTGCTTTCCCGACGTTAACAGGAGCTTTGCCGCGCCCGCAAGCGTTTGTGCGGCGTAAAGGTTGGCTTTTTCGCGTGAAAGTCCGCATTCCACGGCACCGTCCGCCAATGCCTCGGCAAACAAATAGACAAATGCAGGACCACACCCCGACAACGCACTTGCCGCATCGATCTTTTCCTCTGGCAGCCGATCCAATTTCCCCGCCTCGGAAAGCGCATGAGCAAAGCACGACAGCTGTTCCTCGGTCGTTTTTGCATTGGCTGTGTAAAGGATCATTCCCTCTCCCACCGAAACGGGGGTGTTGGGCATGATACGGATCACCGCAGAGTCGCACGCCGCCATTTTTTCAACGGCATCCATGGAAATCCCCGCCGCCATCGTTACCAGCACAGGTGCTTGATCTCTGTTTTGTAATACGGGGCGGATCTCCTCAAAGAGCGCCTCAAAGCCCTGTGGCTTGACACCAAGAAATACGTATTCACATGTTTCGGCAATCTCACAAGCAGTTCCTATGGCGCCTCCAAGCGCCGCGGCAAGGGCCTCGGCTTTTTCGGAAAGTGCATCGCAAACAAGAAGGCTTGAGCCTCCCACACTCTTTGCAACCGCACTTGCCAAAGCACCGCCCATATTTCCGCACCCAATAAAACCAAACGTCGTTTTCATCTTTTGATCTCCCCTTTCCGATTCAACGGATCTGCCCGTTCCCGATGATGATATATTTGTAGGTCGTCAGCTCGCAAAGTCCCATCGGACCGCGTGCATGAAGCTTTTGCGTGGAAATACCGATCTCACAGCCAAGACCGAATTCTCCGCCGTCGGTAAACCGCGTAGATGCGTTGACGTAGACCGCCGCGCTATCCACCGCAGCGGTAAAATACGATGCTGCAGCTTGGTTTTGGGTAATGATTGCCTCGCTGTGATGCGTGGAATGCTTTGCAATATGAGCAACCGCCGATGCAACGTCGTCTACGATGCCCACTGCCAGAATATAATCCAAAAATTCGGTGTCAAAATCGGTTTCCGATGCAGAAGCACCGTCGGTAAATTCCATCGCCTCGGTGTCCAAGCGAAGCTCCACGGGAGATTTTCCGTTTGCGATACGGTCATCTACCAAGCGCTTTTTCAGGCGCGGTAAAAATTGCGCCGCAATATCACGGCTGACAAGACACACCTCGGCGGCATTACAAACCGAGGGACGGCTCGTTTTGGCGTTTTCAAGAATATCCAACGCCTTATCAAGATCGGCATCGGCATCCACATAGATATGGCAAATACCCGTTCCCGTTTGGATACACGGAACCTTGGCGTTTTCCACGCAAGCACGGATCAATCCCGCACCGCCGCGCGGGATCAAAAGATCCACGTAATCCACGGCTGTCATCAGCTCGTTTGCTCCTGCGCGGGTAACGTCCTCCAGCATATTGACAAAGGTTTTGGGCAAGCCAACCGCATCAAGTCCTTTGCGCAACGCCGTCACAACAGCGTAAGAGGTGCGAAACGCCTCCTTACCACCGCGCAACACACAAACATTTCCGCTTTTGAGCGAAAGTGCCGCCGCATCCGAGGTCACGTTGGGACGGCTTTCGTAAATGAT
>JAGANE010000326.1 GCA_017624395.1 Clostridia bacterium | reverse complement strand
ATGTGCTTTGCAGACTCCAATCAGGGTACTGCTGCCGCAAAGTTCTTTAACGAGAACTATAAGGGCAAGACGGTTGGCGTGTTCTACAAGTCCGATGATGAGAATTCCGACGGTATTTATAAGAACTTCAAGCAGGCATTGGACGCTTCCTTTTCTTTGGTTGAGGCTACCTTTACGGGCGAGGCATCTACCTTTGATTCTCAGATTCAACTTCTCAAGAACTGTGATATCGTGTTTATGCCGATCTACTACACCCCTGCATCTCAGTTTATGAAGCAGGCAAACAGCGTGGAGAATTCGATCTCCGTTTATTACGGCTGTGATGGCTTTGACGGCATTGATGCCATTGAGGGCTTTGATATCAGCACTGTCAAGCAAGAGGTTTCCTATCTGTCTCATTTCAATTCCAATGCTACCGAGGGACCTGCTGCTGAGTTTATCGCAAAGTACAAGGCAAGATATGATGTCTCCAAGGAGCCCGTAAACCAATTTGGTGCTGCTGCATACGATTGCGTTTACGCGATTTACGAGGCATTGAAGGTTGCAAAGAACAACGGTAAAGAGATCACTGCCAATATTTCGGCATCCGACCTTTGCAACATCCTCACCGAGGTCTTTAACAGCGATAGCTTTGTATACAGAGGCATTACCGGTAAATGCGATGGCAATGAGCGCTCCTACATTTCTTGGAGTACTGACGGAACCGTACAGAAGGAAGCTATCAAGTATATCGTTAAGGAAAAGACCAACTGATCCCCAAACGTACATTTGCAAAAAACAATTGCTGACGTACCATACGTCAGCAATTGTTGTTACAGGAAAGCGTAAGGAAAAACTATGGAATTTTTAATTACTTTCGTAAATGGCTTGAGCCTTGGCGGCATTTACGCCATGATCGCTCTGGGTTATACGATGGTTTACGGCATTGCCAAAATGCTGAACTTTGCTCACGGCGACATTATCATGGTTGGCGGATATACGATATTGGTATTTCTTGCCATTAATCCATTGGTTGCGATTGCTGCCGCGGTTGTCTTTTGTATGCTGATGGGCATTGTGATCGAAAAGGTGGCGTACAAACCCCTGCGTGGCGCATCTCCCTTGGCGGTGCTGATTACTGCCATCGGTATCAGCTACCTTTTGCAGAGCATTGCGCAGATGGCGTTTGGCTCTGCTCCCAAATTTGTGGTGATCGCCGACCTCGGAACCCTGAGAATCGGCGGCATTGCCATTGGGTACTCTACCATCATCACGCTTGCTTGCTCGGTGGTGATCATGATCGGATTGAATCTGTTCGTCAAATTTTCCAGAACTGGACGTGCCATGATCGCGGTCTCCGAGGATAAGGGAGCGGCACAGCTGATGGGCATCAACGTCAATAATATCATCATGGTCACCTTTGCCATCGGATCGGCTCTGGCGGCGCTTGCGGGTCTGTTCTTCCTGCTCAAGGCGCCCACTATCAACCCCACCTTTGGCTCACTTCCGGGTATCAAAGCCTTTACAGCAGCGGTCATTGGAGGTATCGGTTCGATTCCCGGTGCCATGGTTGGCGGACTTCTTCTTGGCTTGATCGAGTGCTTTGCGCAATCGGTTCCCGCAATAGCGCCCTATACCGATGCCATTGAGTTCTCGATTCTCATCGTGCTTCTTCTTGTAAAGCCCACGGGCTTGCTTGGAAAGAAGAGAAGGGAGAAGGTATGATGAAGGGCTTTCAAAATATCAAGTGGCAGCGCTACCTGAACTATGTGGCGATCGGTCTTGTGCTGATTATTTTTTCCTCCCTGGCACTTGCGGGGGGACTTCCGCAATCTACGGTGTTCAAGCTGGAGGAGATTGCAATCAGCATCATTCTTGCCGTTTCTCTGAGCCTTGTCGTAGGCTTTTTGGGCGAGCTTTCTCTCGGTCACGCGGGCTTTATGTGCGTGGGTGCGTATCTTGGCGGAAAGGTGTCGGCAATTTTGGTGGAGCCCCTGGGCAACGGCATTCTGACGCTTTTGATCTCGCTTGCAGTCGGTGGACTTTGCGCAGGTCTTTGCGGATTTATCATCGGACTTCCTGCACTGCGACTGAAGGGCGACTATCTTGCCATCACCACGCTGGCATTTGGTGAGATCGTGCGCACAATATTCCAAAATACCAGTCCCGAAAGCTTTGGCGGAGCAATTGGACTTGCCACGCCTCGTTTTAACAGAAAGTATTTCTTTATCATCTGCTTTATTATGGTGCTGGTGACGCTTGCCGTGATTCAAAACCTGATCCGCAGTAAGCATGGGCGTGCCATTACGGCGATCCGTGATAACGAGATTGCCGCAAGAGCGACGGGTGTCAACGTCACGCGCTATAAGCTGACGGGCTTTATCGTAGCGGCTGTTTTTGCAGGTCTTGCGGGCGTACTGTTCAGCTATACGCAAAGCAACGTTTCCAGTGCGACCTTTGACTACAACTACTCCATTGAGATCCTCGTCATGGTGGTTTTGGGAGGTATGGGAAGCATCAACGGCTCGATCATTGCCGCCACGCTCATCACCTTCCTCAACAAGGAGCTTGCCACCGTGCTGACGGGTGACCTTGCCGTCCTGAAGGATCTGATCTATGCACTGATTTTGATCCTGATCGTCATTTACAACAACTCGCCCAAGCTTGCAGGCTTCCGCGAAAAGTACAATCTCAAAAATCTGTTTGCAAGACTTACCAAAAATCGCTTTTCCAAGCACGATGCCGACGATACCAAGCGTTGGGACGTGGTGCCCACCAAGATCAAGATGGACGCTCTGCTTTCCACCGATTTTGTGGTGACCGAGGTTAAGGCGGATAAGCCGAAGGAGGAAGACCATGAGTGAATTTGTATTGGAAACCAAAAATCTCGGCATCTCCTTTGGCGGTCTGCGTGCGGTCAGTGACGTCAACCTGCAGATCAAGCATGGCGAGATCTACGGCTTGATCGGTCCCAACGGAGCGGGAAAGACGACGGTCTTTAACCTTTTGACGGGCGTGTATCAGCCTACGGAGGGAACCTTTTTTCTGGAGGGCAAGGAGCTGAAGCGAATGTCGCAGGAAAAGATCAATCATGCGGGCATTGCGCGCACCTTCCAAAACATCCGACTTTTTAACAATATGACCGTCCGCCGCAACGTCATGGTGGGACTTCACAACCGTGAGGAGTTCCGTTGCTCCATGGCGGAAAGTTTGTTCCGTTTGCCGCGTCACTTTAAGGTGGAGCGTGAGATGAAGGAGCGGGCAGTGGAGATCCTTGAGATCTTTGATCTGCAGGACGAGAGAAACACGCTTGCCTGCAATCTGCCTTACGGAAAGCAGAGAAAGCTGGAGATTGCGCGTGCGCTTGCCACCGAGCCAAAGCTGCTGCTGCTTGACGAGCCTGCCGCGAGCATGAATCCGCACGAAACCGAGGATCTGCGCCGCACGGTAGAGCTGTTGCGTGAAAAATTGGGCGTGACCATTCTCCTGATCGAGCATGACCTGAAATTTGTTTCGGGGATCTGCGATCGCATCACGGTATTGAATTTTGGTACGGTGATTGCAGAGGGAAGCACCAAGGATGCCTTGAGTGATCCCGAGGTCATCAAGGCGTATATCGGAAAGTGAGGAAGCGTATGGCACTTCTTGAAGTCAAAAATTTAGAGGTATACTACGGCGTGATCAACGCGCTCAAAAGCGTTTCCTTTGAGGTCAACGAGGGCGAGATCGTCACGCTGATCGGTGCAAACGGTGCGGGAAAAACCACCACCATGCAAAGCATTATGGGCTTTATTCAACCCAGAGCGGGAGAGATTTTGTACGACGGTCAAAGCCTTGTGGGAATGCCTACGCACAAGATCATGCGCATGGGCTTGACGCAGGTGCCCGAGGGACGCCGTATCTTTGCCGAGCTGAACGTTTACGAAAACCTGATCATGGGGGCATATACCTCAAAGGATCGCGCACAGATCAAGCGCGATCTGGAGGAGATCTACACGCTGTTTCCTCGCTTGGAGGAACGCAAAACGCAGATGGCGGGAATGCTTTCGGGCGGGGAACAGCAGATGCTTGCCATGGGACGCGCGCTGATGAGCCACCCAAAGCTTTTGATGTTAGACGAGCCCTCCATGGGCTTGGCACCGATTTTGGTGTCGCAGGTATTTGATATGATCAAGCACCTCAACGAAACGGGAACCACCATTCTTTTGTTCGAGCAGAACGCCGAAAAGGCACTTTCGATTGCCGATCGCGCATACGTCATGGAAACAGGCTCGATCACGCTTTCGGGAACGGGAGCCGAGCTTGCTGCCAGTGAAAAGGTGCGCGACGCTTATCTCGGCGGCTAAATCAAACAACAATTATCTTGCGGGGAAATCCTTGATAGAAAGGGTTTTCCCGTTTTTGATTTTTTTCATTAAATAATGATTTTGGGAAGTGTTTTAATAAAGTGTAAATAATGGTATAAGATGGCGATTTTTCTTGTATTTTGAAATAAGAAATATTATAATATAAATATAATTACAGTAATTATAATGCTTACGTATATTACTTGATATATAAAAACAGAAAAGGAGATTTGTAATGAAAAAAAGAGTTTTAAGTGTAGTTTGTGCTTCCACCCTGCTTTTGAGCGGTTGTTTTCCTTTGCCGCAGGGAGGACAGGAGATCGATACTGATGTGACGGAGGAGCAGACAGCGACGTTGCAAGAGAATACTGCTGACTTTATTGAATATGTTCCCAATATTGATGGAACCTGTTACGTGAAGGGTTACAGATACTTTACGAATCATCCTTTCACTTTGGAAATCCCTCGGTATTCCCCAAACGGTAATCTTGTGACAGGGATTGGAAACGATGCTTTTCGTGATAGGATGTTTCTGACCTCAATTCAAATTCCCGACAGTGTGACCTATATCGGTGATAGCGCATTTCGGAACTGTACCTCATTGACCACGGTGAATATTTCCCACGGCGTAACGTATATTGGTGAGCGCGCGTTTGAGAATTGTACTTTGTTGACCTCTCTTACATTGCCCGACAGTGTGGAGGAGATTGGAGAAGGGGCGTTTTACAATTGTTTCCGTTTGAGTGAGGTCAAGCTCCCGTCAGGGCTTGATAAAATCAATGCAAGGCTTTTTTATCAATGTATTTCTCTCAAGGAAATTACAATTCCAGAAACGGTGATTCAAATCGGTCGCCGAGCTTTTAGCGGGTGTGTGGGGCTTAAAAAAATCTCGATTTCCCAAAACGTCAATTCGATCGGGGCTGAGGCGTTTCGGGAATTTTCGGGAGATGAGATTGAGGTGGACACAGAAAATTCCACGTATCACACCGATGGAAACTGTCTGATTGAAACCGCAACCAAGAGGTTGATTCTTGGCTGTAAAAACAGTGTGATTCCCACGGATGGCAGTGTGGAGATAATTGGGGAATATGCGTTTTGGAATTGCAACGGTAAGTTTGTGTTGCCAAAATCCATACGGGAGATTGGGGCGTGTGCTTTTGGCTTTTCCGGTTCTTCAAGCTTTCGGTTTGAGTACAAGGGCAGTCAGGCTGCCTGGAATCAAATTTCCCGACATAACAATTGGGTGTATTCCTGGAAAAATGAGAATTATGTAACGGTTCTTTGCAAAAACGGATATGTGACTTCTAAAGTCACATCAGATTTCAATGCCAAATCCGACATTCCGGACATGCCCGATGGAAAATAATAAAACAAAATTTGATCTTAAAAGATTGGAGGATAACAGAATGAAAAAAAGATTGTTGATGCTGTTGCTTTCCGGATTGCTTCTTTCGGGTTGTGCGGTTAAAGATACGAATTTTAAAATTGAGAATGGGTGGGAAAATTCGGGGCAGGACGAAGATACAGCTCCTGCGCAAAAGCCGCAGGAAAGCAAGGGGCTTACTTTTTTGAGCAAATCGAACGGAACCTGCTACGTTGTGGATATGGGAAGCTGCAAGGATTTGGATCTTGTGATTCCCGAAGTATCCCCAAGCGGTGATAAAGTTGTGGGAATCTGGTCTATGATAGGGAACGGTGTGAAGGTAAGAAGTGTTTGGATCCCCGAAAGTGTTACGGAGATTCGGGCTTATGCGTTTCAAAATTTTACGGCATTGGAAAGTGTTTATATTTCCAACGGCGTTACGCATATCAGAAATCGGGCATTTTATAATTGCAGCTCCTTAAAACAGATTACACTTCCGTCAACCTTGAGTTATCTTGGTGAAGAGGTGTTCAGTAAATGCGCGCAATTGGAGGAGATCATACTTCCCGAAGGTGTGACTTACATTGATCGCTGCACCTTTTCCGATTGTAGTTCGTTAAAGCGTGTTTATTTTCCAAAGGCACTTACTTATATTGGTGACGAAGCGTTTAAAAATTGTATTTCGCTGGAGGAAATCCGAATTCCCCAAAACGTTGTCGTTATCGGTGAAAATGCTTTTTTGGGCTTTCGCGGAAGCGTGATAGAGGTTGATGAGGAAAACCGAGTATATCAAAGCGGGGGGAATTGTCTGATCGAAACGGCGTCGCAAAGGCTGATTTTGGGGTGCAAAACAAGTGTGATTCCGCACAGTGGGGTTCATATCATCGCAACCAATGCTTTTCATGACTGCACGAACGAAATCATTATCCCCGGAAATATCAATAAATTGGAAAAGCATGCGATCTACGTATCTTATGCAGTTCCCATCAAGATCTGCTATGAAGGGACTGTGAGCGAGTGGAATTATAAATATTTGCAAATGTCAGCGATTTATTTTGCGGGGAACAACTATGCAAAGGTGGAGTGCTTTGACGGGCAGGCAACGGTTCCCTTGATTGTGGACTGAAAGTAAACCGCTGTTTACTTTTTCACAAATATCATTTTTTATTGACTTTTTTCCAATTTTGGGGTATAATAGTTGAGGCAGATCCGTTGATGAATATGACAGGAGAATAAAATTATGCAAAGATATATGATAGAGCGGGGCGGCACGCGTTTTGAGATCGCCAATTTTCCGTGGGTCAAGGAGTTTCCCGCAACGCCAAAAACTGCGGTCACGGTGTCCTACGATGATGCCAATCTGTATTTTCATCTTGTGTCCGATGAAACACACCTGCGCGCCGTTGAGACACGGCACAATGCTCCCGTTTGTCAGGATAGCTGCATGGAGGTCTTTCTGCAGCACGCGCCCAACACCGATGATCGCTACATCAATCTTGAAATCAATCCCAACGGCGCGGTATTCGCAGGACTTTGCTATTGCCGCGAGCGTGCGGAAAAGATTGATCCCTCCGACATCGATATGCTTGGCGTTGATGTGCGCGTATTGGACAACCGCTGGGAGATCGACCTGACCGTACCCAAGGAATTTATCCAAAAGCAGATTCCCACCTATCGGCACGGAAAGGGAAGTGTCCTTCGAGGAAATTTCTACAAATGCGGGGATTTGACTGATCATCCGCATTACGGCTGCTTTCAAAATATTGTGTGGGAGCATCCCGATTTCCATCGTCCCGAATTTTTTGCCGAATTTGAGCTGATCTGAAAACCGAAAATCGGACAATTCGCTAAAATTTGCGTTTCTTTTTCATTCAAATTCAAATTTTTCTTGACAATTGGACAAAAAGAGTTTATAATAGTAGAGTGAAAACCAAATTCATTCATTTTTGAAATGCGGAGCCGTTTTCCCGATGTGCAAACATTTGCTTTTTGGGGTGTCCGCAGAGAAAGGGTTTTGAAAACAATGGCTATGAAAGAACGTAGAGTCGGAACCGTGTCCAGAGGCATTCGTTGCCCCATCATTCGTGAGGGGGACGATCTTGCCGCCATCGTAACCAACAGCGTGTTGGAGGCTGCCGCTTGCGAGGGCTTTGAGATCCGTGACCGCGATGTTATTTCCGTAACTGAATCCATCGTGGCGCGCGCACAGGGAAACTATGTGTCGGTGGAGAATATTGCCGAGGACGTACGCAGAAAGCTTGGCGGAGGAACCGTGGGCGTTTTGTTCCCCATCTTTTCGCGTAACCGCTTTGCTATCTGTTTGCGCGGTATCGCAATGGGGGCTAAGAAAATCGTTCTCATGCTGAGCTACCCCTCGGACGAGGTTGGAAACTCCATGATCACAATAGATCAGATCGACGAGGCAGGCATCAATCCTTACAGTGATGTGCTGACGCTGGAGCGTTACCGCGAGCTGTTTGGTGAGGACACCAAGCTGGAGTTTACCGGTGTGGATTACGTTAATTATTATTCCGATCTCATTCGCTCCTGCGGTACCGAGGTCGAGGTCATTTTTGCAAATCAGGCAAAGGCGATCCTTGATTATACCGACTGTGTCCTGACCTGCGACATTCATACCCGCGCACGTACCAAGCGTATTCTCAAGGCGGCAGGTGCCAAGGTGGTTTGCGGTCTTGACGATATTATGAACGCACCCATCAACGGTAGCGGCTGTAACGAAAAATACGGTCTGCTCGGCTCTAACAAATCCACCGAGGATACCGTCAAGCTGTTCCCGCGTGACTGTCAGGATCTCGTTTTGGATATTCAGGCACGCATTCTCAAGGCAACGGGCAAGCACGTAGAGGTCATGGTGTACGGTGACGGCGCATTCAAGGATCCCAAGGGAAAGATCTGGGAGCTTGCCGATCCCGTTGTATCTCCCGCATTTACCGACGGACTTGTCGGTACGCCCAACGAGCTGAAGCTGAAATATCTTGCCGACAATGATTATAAGGATCTTTCGGGCGAGGCGCTGAAGGAGGCGATCTCCGCAAGCATTCGCGCCAAGAGCGGATCTCTTGTCGGAAATATGGCAGCGCAGGGAACTACCCCCCGTCAGTTGACCGACCTGATCGGTTCGCTCTGCGACCTTACCAGCGGTTCGGGTGACAAGGGAACTCCCGTGGTATTCATTCAAGGATATTTTGATAACTACACCACCTGATGTTACCTTTTTGAACAGAAATTACTAAAAAATGAAAGCACTTACGACACATTCATGCGTCGTAAGTGCTTTTTGTATGTATGCAAAGCTGTTACGGATTGTCGGCTTCGTAATAAAGTCTTCCTTTTTGCAGGTCGTCGCCCAATAGCTCCGATACTGTGACCACGTCATATCCCTCTGCCTCCAACAAGGGGAGCAGCAGCTTTACGGCATCTGCGGTGCTTTCATAGATGTCGTGCATCAGAATAATGTCTCCGTCCGAGACCTGCGACATGATATTATCCACAATTTTTTGGATGCGGGCTTCGGCTTCCTCATCCGAGATTCCCGTATAATAACGGTTGGCGTAATCCAGCGAGTCAACGCTCCAATGGATCACCGCATAGGGGCAGGTGTTGACGCGCTCGGGCGTGATCGAACCGCCGATGGGGCGCATGAGATTGATCTGATAGCCGGGGAGCTGATCCCTGATCGCCTGCTCGGTGCGGTTCAATTCACGGCGGAATTCGTCCTCGGAGCAAACGTCGTAGTAGACCTCGTGGGTGTAACCGTGAATGCCGATTTCGTTGCCTTTTTCCACTGCGTAGGCAAGGGCATCACCGCCTGCCACACGGTTGCCCACCACAAAAAAGGTGGCGTGAAAGCCGTATTTGTCCAGCTCGTCCACAATGCTTTTGGTACGGTTGGAATAGTGATTGGGCCCGTCGTCAAAGGTTAGTGCCACACGCTTTTTTGGTGCTTGAGGCGGCGTTTCGGCTTCGGTTTGCTCAGAGGATGGCATAGGAACGGGAAGGTAGGCGGGGCGCTCGACCTCGGTAACGCAGGCGATGCAGGAAAGTGAGACGGAAAGAAGCAAGAAAAGCGCAGCAACGCGGAGCGTATGACGGAAACGGCGAGACATCGGTTACCTCCCAAAATGGATTATATTTGTATTTTTATTATACCGAAGGGGAGGCGTTTTGTCAAGGGATATTTTGACAAAAATCGTATTTTTTTGATCTTTATCAAAAGAGGCTTCGATTGTCTCAAAGCCCTCTTTTGCGAGATTAAACGGTATCAAATCTTTTCTCAAACGCCTTCATATCCACTACGGTTCCCGTCAGGCGTGATTCCTCTGCGGCAAAGGCGATCATATGGTTGTCGCAGGATTCGGCAACGCCGCAGATCGATTTATCGCTTTTGCCATCCAAAAGCTTTTTCAGTGAGTGCATAATGCCCGTGTCACCGCCGCCGTGACCGCCTACGATCGATTCCTCGGTGTTCAGATCCTCAAGATTGATAT
>JAGANE010000325.1 GCA_017624395.1 Clostridia bacterium | reverse complement strand
CTGCGACACAAGAGTTTGTAGTGCCAAGGTCAATACCAATAATTTTTCCCATGATTCAAAATCCTCCAAATATATTAAAGAAATTAGTTTTCTGTTTGCTGTGATCAGTTTGCAACCTTTACCATTGCGTAACGGATCACCTTGTCGCCCTTCGTGTAGCCCTTTTGGAACACCTCAACGATCTCGTTTTCTCCAAGGCTTTCGTCCTCAACGTGCATCACGGCATTGTGGACGTTGGGATCAAAGCTCTTGGTCTCGATCTCGGTCACGCCCATTTTGGTGAGCGCATCATCAAACGCCTTTGCCGTCAGCTCCAAGCCCTTTTTGACAGCCTCAAGATTATCGGACTTGCTTGCTCTCTCAAGATTATCGAGAATTGGAAGAATGTTGGCGATACAATCGGCGTAAGCATCGGCGTAAACGCCCTCCTTTTCCTTGGCACTGCGCTTGCGGAAGTTATCATACTCTGCCATCATGCGCAGGTATTTGTCCTCCTCTGCCCCGTATGCCTCGTCCTTTGCCTCCAGCTGCTTTTTCAGCTCGGCGATCTCCGCCTCCAGCTTTTTGACCTTCTTTTTATCGGCTTTTTCGGTCTTGACCTCGGTCGCCTGCTCGGCTACCTCCTCATTTTCCGATGCCGTAGTTGTTTTCATTTCCTCCATCGGGATTTCCTCCGTTTAACTGATTGTTTGCTTGTATCATGTTTGCAATGTTTCCGCTCAGCCCCTCCAGGGTGGCAAGCACCTTGGCATAATCCATGCGCCGCGGTCCGATGATGCCGATTGCACCTACGGTTTTTCCGTCCTGCACAATGGGCTTAAAGACCAATGCGGAATTGTTCATGACCTTGACCTCACTCTCCGAGCCGATCACAACGTTGATGCCGTCGCTTTCGGTACGGGAGACCAGATCAAGAATATCTTCCTTTTTCTCCAGCGTTCCGAGCAGCTCCTGCAGCTGTCCCACGTCGCTGTATTCGGGATACTGCAAAAGGCGATTGATACCGCTGACACGCATTTCTCCCTGATCCAACTCACTGAGCAGACCGTAAACTGTTTTGATCGTCACACCGACGATTCCTGCGTCCTCCCCCATCTCGCTCTCAATGCGCATGATAATGGGTAACGTGATCTGATCTGCCGAAAGACCGACCAGATTTTGATTGAAGGATGCTGAAAGTCGGTAAAGCATGGCGGGTGTTACCGAAATTCCACCGCGCACGTGCTTGCTTTTGACCGCGCCCGTTGAGGTGACCGCAACAAGAATGTAATGATCCTCCTCAAGATAGATCAATTCAAACTTGGAAATGCTGACGGTGCTGATCCGAGGCTTGATGGCAATGCCCGTGTAATTGGTCAAATTGGAGGCAAGATTGGATGCCGCCAAAAGGATCTGATCCAATTCCCCCATTTTTGCCTTGAGCAAATTATTGATCTGTGCAATCTCGGCAGTGGTCATGGCATAATGCTCGACCAACGAATCAACGTAAAAACGGTAGCCAAGCTCACTTGGAACACGTCCTGCCGATGCGTGCGGCTGCTCAAGATACCCCATTTCCTCCAGCTCTGCCATTTCATTGCGAATGGTAGCAGACGAGCAGGTCAACTGCTGATTTTGGAGAATATATTTGGAACCGACAGGTCCGCCGCCTTCAATGTGAGCATCGACGATTGCTTTTAATATCTGCTTTTTTCGTTCACTTAATCCGTGATTTGCCGAACTCATTCCAAATGTTTCTCCTTTCCTGCGTTTTTTGCTCTCAAATTAGCACTCTTTTGTTCGGAGTGCTAATCCTTGCATAAAATTTACCACTTTTTCGCTTTTTAATCAAGTCTTTTTCTTGATTTTTTCGTGAATTTTTTGTAAACGAGTGTTTTGAGTGCTAATTTTTTGCCAAAAAACGAAAAAAAGAGCCTCCGAAAGTGCGGAGGCTCTTGAAAAGCGCTCAAAAAACGACATTTTAATAATAAGGAAACAACGCAAGCATCAATCCCCTGCCTCAATGCGCAAAGCAACCGCAGAGCAATCATCATGCTCGTCGCGCTCTACAGCGCGCAGGCAGATATGATAAACGATCTCCTCGGGAGATAGGCTTGAAGCCCCCGACAGATAATCGGTGAGCCACACGGCATCGGGATCGTTTTGTAAAATCCCGTCACTGATCATTACCACGGTATCCCCTACCTTGAGCGGAAACGCGGTAGACTGTACGTCAATGGTGCGAATGAT
>JAGANE010000324.1 GCA_017624395.1 Clostridia bacterium | reverse complement strand
TCGCTCATGGTTTTATATACCTCCTCTATTTCATCGCTCGGTGTCGATGCACCCGCGACGATACCAATGTGTTGGGATCCGGAAAGCAGGCTGACGTCAAGCTCTGACGCCGACGCGATCCAGATGGTTTTGTCGCACCTCTTGCGACAGATCTCATACAATTTTGCAGTGTTGGAGCTTTCCCGCCCCCCGATGACGATCATAAAATCGCAGTTGCCTGCAAGCTCCGCCGCCTCGGTCTGTCTCAATTCAGTCACGCTACATATTGTATCAAAAATAATTGCATTTGTATATAGATTTTTGATTTTTTGTTGACTTTTTTGCCAATTGACCAAATTTTGGGTCGTTTGAGCCACTAAAACAGGAGTTTTTTTGTCTATTTTGTCGGTACACCGTTGTGAAAGTGCCGATTCCATTTCTTCCGCAGTGGAAAAAACGTATTTTTCTCCCTCAAAGCAGCTCATAATTCCGATCACCTCAGGGTGATCCTTGGCACCGATCAAAACAAAAAAATGCTCCTCGGTGCTATGCTCCCCCGCAATGCGGTGGATCTTTTTGACGTACGGACAGGTGCAATCCAACCAACGGAAGCCCTGATTGGACGCCGACAGCTGTGTCAGCCGCTCGGTGATTTCTCGCGGACAACCGTGTGCCCGTACCAAAACCGTTACGGGAGCTTCCTCGGTCGCCTCCCCTGCCACGCGCTCAATCTCCTCAATGCCGATGGCGTTTACGCCGCGGCGTCGGAGAGACTCGTTGTAGGTCTCATTGTGGATCAGATGTCCCAGCGTAAAAATTCTCTCGCCTTTTTTTGCCTCCTCAAGAGCCTTTTCCAATCGGTCGGTCGCGCGTTTGACGCCAAAGCAAAAGCCCGCGTTTTCCGCAACTGTGATTTCTTTCATCAAAAAAGCTCCTTTCGGTGGATTACTTTGCCTTTGTGCCAACCGTTTGCATCACCAACGAATACAGCTTTTCGGTGCATTCATCGGGTGTCATCCATGAATTATCAAAAACCACTGCATCGGGCGCGGCAACGGCAGGTGCAATCGAGCGCGTACTGTCAGCGTGATCCCGTGCGATCAGCTCAGCAAGCACGTCCTCGTATTTTGCATCGATCCCCTTTGCAATCAGCTCGTCATAGCGTCGCTTGGCGCGGCACTCGTCGGAGGCAGTTAAGAAGATCTTGACATCGGCATCAGGCAGAATGACCGTACCGATATCGCGTCCGTCCATGATCACACTGTTTTTTTGCGAGATCTCTCTCTGTGTCTCCAAAAGGAAGGCACGCACAGCGGGAATTGCCGAAACGGCAGAAGCATACATGGACATTTCCGGCGTGCGGATGCGGTCGCCGAGGTCTTCCCCGTTCAGATAAACGTGCTGTGTGCCGTTTTCATAAGCAAGCTCAATGCGGATCTTGGGCAAAAGTGCCTCGACCGCAGCTGCATCCTTGGGGTCGGTATCCATGGAGCGTACAAAGTAGCCGACCGTGCGGTACAACGCCCCCGTATCGACGTAAACAATCCCCAGCCTTGCGGCAAGTGCCTTGGCTACGGTGCTTTTTCCCGCACCGCCGGGACCGTCAATGGCAATTTTGATCATAAAACGTGATCCTTTCATGATTCATTCCCGCAAGCGGCAGAGTATCCTGCCACGTATGCGGTGGAAAATGCAATTTGTAAATTGAATCCGCCGGTGTAAGCGTCTACGTCAATAATCTCGCCGGCAAAATAAAGTCCCGAAACCAGCTTTGATTGCATTGTTTTGGGAGAAATCTCCTTAACGGAAACACCTCCGCGCGTGACGATCGCCTCCTCGATGGGACG
>JAGANE010000323.1 GCA_017624395.1 Clostridia bacterium | reverse complement strand
TCCGAGATCCGTTTCAAGCTTTTTCGCTTTGTACTTCTCTCTTGTTGTTCAATTTTCAAAGATCATTTCAGTCAGCCGCTCTCGCGTGCCGACCTTTCTATTATACCACATCTCATCCGCTTTGTCAATACCTTTTTTAAAATCTTTTTGGGATTTTTTAAGGTTTTTTGCGAGTATTTTGTGGGCTCGTCCTTTTTGGTGAGCTTTAATATTCTACCACTTTTTAAAGAAATTGTCAAGCATTTTTTTCAATTTTCATTCTTTTTGTATCTTTGAACAGTTTTTATAGGACATTTTATACGACATAATATGCAAAAAGTATACAATATCACCAAAAACATTGGTTTGTCGCACAAAACAGCGCCTTGATTTTTGTGAAATGCGTAAAATTTCTCATCTGTGTGACGGAGGTATAAAAAAAGCCAAGCATCAAATACTAACAAAAAAACGGAGGCAGACACATGATAACAATACTGATACGCACGTTGATCATTTACGCGGCATTGATCACGACCATGCGTCTGATGGGAAAACGGCAAATCGGAGAGTTAGAGGTCACCGATCTTGTCACAACACTCCTGCTTTCGGAAATTGCCTCGCTTCCGATCACAAATCAAGAGATCCCCCTTTCGTATGCACTGATCCCCATGATTACGCTGCTTGCTCTGGAGGTTCTTTCATCGCTTATTCTGGTTCGTGTCCCCGCATGGAAAAAGCTTGTTTCCGCAAGCCCTACGGTCATTATTCAAAACGGGCAGGTCGATACGCGGGCGCTTTCCGACCTCCGCATTTCCATTGAGGAGCTGATGAGCGAGATCCGCCAGCAGGGCTTATCCCGTCCCGATCAGGTCGAATGTGCCATTTTGGAAAAGAACGGAAAGCTAACGGTGCTTCCCAAGGCAAAATACGCCACACCAACCGTTGAGCAGCTCGGCTTGCAGGTCAAGGACGACCCCTTGATGCACGTAGTGTTTTGCAACGGCAGCTACAGCAAGACGGGACTTGGGCTGATAGGAAAAAGCAAGGATTGGTTGGAGATGCAAATTCAAAAGCACAATCTTGACCTCAAAAAATTGTTTTGCATCATGGCAAATGAAAAGGGGGACCTGCTCCCGCTGGAAACAACCCACCGCCGCGCATCAAAGAAAGGAAGAACCTGACCGTGCGATCCTTGGTAATTTCACTGATCCTGCTTTGTCTGATGCTGATTTGCATCGTGTGGAACTATATATATATAAATGATGTGTTTTTGCAGATGAATTCCCGTCTCGACCGTCTCCCCGCCCCCGACAGTGCGGGCTGTGCGGAGGCACTCCGTGAGCTTTGCTCGTATTGGGAATCGCAGACGGATTGGGTAGGGTTATCGGTTGGGTATCCCACCGTAGACCGCGTGGGAGAACAAGCAGGAACAGCATTGACCTGCGCTTTGCACGGAGATCGCTTTGGCTTTTATACTGCCATTGCGCTTTTGCGTGACAGCCTATCGGACATGAGACGCTTGGAATGCTTCTCGGTCAAAAATTTGCTTTAAACAAGGTAAGCCACACAAGGAACTACACCGTCTTTTGATGAAAAGTTTTGGTCAAGGCAATCTCCTCATCCGTCACTCGCAAGCTCGTGCCACCTTCCCCGCCGGGGAAGGCTTAGATAGTTGCCACATCTGTGGCGGTAGAGCTTCTAATGAACTGTCATTTTAGTGAAAGTTTTGGTCAAGCTTTTTC
>JAGANE010000322.1 GCA_017624395.1 Clostridia bacterium | reverse complement strand
GGCGGCATTGATAACGCGTTCCCTCACCACACCAACGAGATCGCACAGTCCGAGGCGTTCCTTGGCCACAAGTGGTGCAACTATTGGTTCCACGTTCTGCACCTGAATACCAATTCGGGCAAGATGAGCAAATCCAAGGGTGAATTTTTAACGGTCTCACTGCTTACCGAAAAGGGCTATGATCCCATGGTCTATCGCTTTTTCTGCCTGCAATCGCATTACCGTAAGTCGCTTGTGTTCTCTTGGGAGAACATGGACAATGCAAAGGTCGCTTACAATAAGCTGATCGCGCGTATTGCTGCAATCAAGACGGACGGAGAGCTTGACACGGCGGCATTTGATGAACAAAAGGCAAGCTTTGTCAAGGCACTTGATAACGACTTGAATACCTCTCTTGCCGTCACAGCAATCTACGACGTTCTCAAGGCAGACACCAACGGCACGACCAAGCGGGCACTCCTTGCCGATTTTGACAAGGTGCTTTGCCTCAACCTTCTGGAAAATGCCGACAAGCTGAATGCCGAAAAGGATAGCGATGCTGCAAAGCCGATCTCCGATGATCCCGTGATCCGTGAGATCGAGGCGATGATCGAGGCACGTAAGGAAGCCAAAAAGGCAAAGAATTACGCCGAAGCAGACCGTATCAGAAACGAGCTTGCCGCGCGTGGCATCACCCTGATCGATACCAAAGAGGGAACGACCTATAAAATGGATTAAACGGTGATTTTGTAAGAAGCCCCTTGTGTAAGGGGCTTCCTGCATATATTGCCATCAACGATAAAATACAGAGGAAAAAAGAAAGCATGATAGAGAAGATCAAAGCGCTTTGCCTGCGCTACCGCGAGCAATTATTATATCTGATCTTTGGCGGACTAACCACGGTGGTGGATTGGGCGGTCAGCTTTTTGCTGTACCGCGTGTGGGATCAGGCAATCGATGCCCACGCCTTTGTCATTCACGGTGCCAACGTCATTGCATGGATCGCGGCAGTGCTGTTCGCGTTTTTTACCAATCGCAAATGGGTATTTGAAAGTACACAACGCGGCACCGTAGCGGTGCTTGGCGAGCTTTGCGCCTTTGCGGGGGGGCGCGTGCTGACCTTCTTTTTGCAGGAGGCGATCGTTGCGGTCTTCTTTGATTGGCTGGGATGGAATAAATACGCAGTCAAGTTGATCGCGGCGGTGCTGGTGGTGATCCTCAACTACGTGATCAGCAAGCTGGTGGTCTTTCGCAAAAGCCAAAAATAACATATCGGGGAAGAAGGTCTGTCGGCTTTCTTCCTTATTTTTATATATAGAATATTTTTTTGTAAAAAATTAAAAAAAGTATTGACAGAGGGAGGAAAATGTGCTATAATATCTCTACCTCTGTTTGAGGGCTTTTTCTTTGTGCGCATTTTGGTGGACAACCATGGCGTGCAAGGGTGTTTTCGGTCAATGCGCCACCCAATAGGGTTGACCGATTCCTTCTCGGAGGGAGGTACACTTACGTTTTTAACGTAAAATTTTTTATAGGAGGTGCCGCTAAATGGCGAATGACGCAAGAATCAAGATTACTCTGGCATGCACCGAGTGCAAGCAGAGAAATTACGACACAAAGAAAAACAAGAAAAATGATCCGGACAGACTGGAGCTCATGAAGTATTGCAAATTCTGCCGCAAGCACACAATGCACAAGGAAACGAAGTAATTCGTTTGCACGACAGAAATTTCAATTTCAAAACTGAAGAAAGGAATCAAGGTTTAAACATGAAAAAAGGAACCATGAAAAAATGGATTGCGCTGCTTTGCACCGTTCTCCTGTCGATTTCCCTTTTTGCGATTCCTGCTTTTGCCGAGGAAGCAACTGACGCGGCAAAGAAAGGCCTTTCCACCGGTGCCATTGTAGGCATTATCGTGGGTGCGGTCGTTCTGGTCGTGGCTGTGGTCCTTTGCATCAAGTTCCGTGAGAAGATCTCCAAATTCCTTCGCGTTTACAAGAGCGAAGTGAAGAAGATCGTATGGCTGCCGTGGGATCAGACCAAAAAGAACACATGGGTGGTTCTGGTGGTTCTGTTCGTATGTGCTGCTGTGATCTGTCTGCTCGATTTCGGACTTGGTCATGGAATTCTCGCATTCATCAATCTGTTCTAAGGCACAGTTATGAGTGATATCAATGAAATGAACGTTGGCCCGAGATGGTATGTGGCGCACACGTACTCCGGCTACGAGAACAAGGTAAAAGCAAATCTCGAAAAAATCATCGAAAACCGCGGACTCGGTCATTTGATTTTTGACATCCGTATTCCCGTTGAGGTTGTGATCGAAAAGAACGGTGACACCGAAAAGGAAGTGGAGAACAAGCTGTTCCCCTGCTACGTATACGTCAAAATGGTGATGAACGAGGAAAGCTGGCACGCTGTCCGTAACATTACGGGAGTGACCGGCTTCGTAGGTCCCGGATCCCGTCCCACCCCGCTTTCCGACGAGGAGGTTGCGGCACTTGCGATCGAGCAGGTACAGCAGATCAAGCTCTCGTTCTCGGTTGGCGATACGGTGACCGTAACGGGTGGATTGTTTGAAGGGTTTATGGGAACCGTTCAGGCAATTTCCGAGGATCTCAAAAACGTTACCGTGTTGGTAAAACGCGGCAACCGCGATATGCCCGTTGAGTTGGAAAGCTCCGACGTCAAGCTGTTGGCATCGCAAAACTGATTTCGCAACGATGACGTTGCGCGTGGGAGGAAGAAAAATTCTTCTTTAAATTCTTCCGCAAAAAACCACATTTGGAGGTAATTTTAATCATGGCAAAGAAAATTTTGGGTTATATCAAGCTGCAGTTGCCCGCAGGTAAGGCAACTCCTCAGCCCCCCGTAGGTCCTGCACTCGGTCAGTACGGTGTTGCAATTCCCGTATTTACCAAGGAATTCAACGAGAGAACCAAGAATGACATCGGTCTGATCATTCCCGTTGTCATCACCGTTTACGCAGACCGTTCCTTCACCTTTATCACCAAGACTCCCCCCGCTCCCGTTCTGATCAAGAAGGCAGCAGGCATCGAGTCCGGTTCCGCAGCCCCCAACAAGACCAAGGTTGCAAAGCTGACCAAAGAACAGGTCAAGAAGATTGCAGAGACCAAAATGCCCGACTTGAACGCGGCAAGCTTGGAAACCGCAATGAGCATGATCGCAGGTACCGCACGTTCCATGGGCGTTACCGTTGAGGAGTAAGGAGGGAACCGAAAATGGCAAAAATTGGTAAGAAATACGTAGACAGCGCAAAGCTGTTTGAAAAATCAAAGCAGTATGATCCTGCAGAGGCTATGGAGCTGGTTTGCCAGACTTCCAAGGCAAAGTTTGATGAGACCATTGAGGTACACGTTCGTTTGGGTGTTGACTCCCGTCACGCTGACCAGCAGGTTCGCGGCGCAGTTGTTCTCCCCAACGGCACCGGTAAGACCGTTAAGACCCTGGTATTCGCTAAGGGTGATAACGTTCAGAAGGCTCTTGACGCAGGCGCAGATTACGCAGGCGGCGCAGAGT
>JAGANE010000321.1 GCA_017624395.1 Clostridia bacterium | reverse complement strand
GTTTTGCGTCCTCAGACTTCGGCTTATTGTAGTTTTCACGCTCAATAATGCCGCATTTCTGCTTCACCTGTGCGATATACAGGCTGCTGACCTTCAATCCGGTATGCTCCAGCACATAATCCTTGATCTCTTGATAGGTAGCTTTCTTCTCTGCATCGGTCAAATCAAGCTCGTCCATATCCAAGTTAATCTCGATATGTTGCTTTGCGTTAAGTTTGGACAATAAACATACCGTCTCGACGTGTCCGGTTCTAGGAAACATATCCACCGGTATTACAGTTCCAATTTGATATCCAAGCTTTTTAAACAAAACGCAATCTCTCGCCAGCGTATCGGGGTTGCAGGAAACGTAGACAACGCGGTTCAATTGCCGCTCCGAAATATAGGTGATCAGCTCCTCGGTCGATCCCTTTCTCGGTGGATCAAACACCACCACGGTGTTTTGGGGATCCAGCACACCTCGCGCCGCCTCGGCATTCCTTAACAACTTGCACGCGTCGGACGCGTCTCCGCAGTAAAAGGATGCGTGTCTGATCCCGTTGCGCTCTGCGTTCTCTTTGGCGCGCTCAACAGCCTCGTCCACGATCTCAATGCCGATGATCTCCCCTGCGGCATCTGCCATCGAAAGCCCAATGGTTCCAATGCCGCAGTACAGATCCAACAGCGTCTCCTTCCCCGTTAGCCCCGCCTTCTCCTTTGCAATGCCGTACAAAAGCTCGCAGGCATTGTGGTTCACCTGATAAAAAGCCCCTGCCGAAATACGAAAGCGCAATCCGCACAGCTCGTCCTCTATGTAATCACGACCGCCAATCAAGCGGTATCGCTCTCCCAAAACCACATTGGTGCTCTCGGTATTCACGTTGAGCAAAACGCTTTTGACGTTGGGAAATTCCGCAAGCAAGCCCGCGGCAAGCTCCTGCTCCCGCGGCATTGTTTCCCCGTTCAGCACAAGACACACCATGATCTCCCCCGTCGCCGCGCCGCAACGCAGATAAACGTGACGAAGAAGCCCACTGCCGCTCTCCTCGTCGTAGGCTGAAATTCGTTTTTTCTCGCAAAAACGGCAGACGTACGCCGTCAGCTCCCCAAACACGGGCGGCTGAAGCTTGCAGTCCCCTGCCGCAACGATGCGGTGCGTTCCCGTGGCAAAAAAACCGACCTCTATGCTGTTCTTTCCATTGCGCACGGGATACTGCGCCTTGTTGCGGTAGCCGCAAAGCTCCCCCGTATGCCGCACGGGAGCAACCTTGACGTCGCCAAGCCCTGCCTTGCGAAAGGCATTTTGCACGTATGCGCGCTTCAGCTCCAATTCATGCTCGTATTTGACGTGGCGGTAAACGCATCCGCCGCACCCCGTTGCCGTACAGTCGGGCTGACAACGCAATGGGGAGGGCGAGATCAATCTCTCGATCCTTGCCACCAGATAATTTTTATTGACCTTGATGATACGGGCATCCAGCTCGTCACCCGTCACAGCATCACGGACAAACACCACCTGCCCGCGGCCGCCCTCGGCATCGGTCAGATGTGCTACGCCACAGCCGAGATTGTTGATCTCCTCAATCACAAGGCGTACGATCTCATTCTTTCGCATCACGCGTAAAACTCCTTGCCCGTTTCCAAGCAGAGACAGCCAAGACTGCCACCCTCACCCGCGCCGCAGTCAATAAAGATACTGCCCTCGCCGCGCTCGATCCTTTGGCTCCGCGTGGGAACATGACCAACCACCACCGTGGTGTCCTCTATCAGCGCATAAGAAGCGTCCAACGGCTCGGAGAAAAAGTCCTCGGGCTGATAATCCCAAAGATCGGTGTCGGGATCGTAATCCGCGATCCCCGCGTGCAACAACAGATATTTTTTGCCGCCCGCCTCGGTCTCCTCAAACAACGTCATCTCCTCAAGATAGTCCAAAACGCCCTCACGCTCATCCTCGGAAAGTGCGCGAAAGGCATCCAGCGTCGCCTGACCGCCATCCTGCACCCATGCCGTCATCTCCGCAATATAATCGGGATCGGGGGCGGCACCGCTCTTGAGCATTTTTGCAAAGCCCTTGAGCATTCGGGCGGCAAGGAAATCATGCTCTCCCGCCACGGGATACACGTTGACGCGCACACTCAGATCCGCGATCAGATCCATCGAGCCATCGCCAAAGTCCACAAGATCTCCCAAAACATACATCACGTCGCTCTCCCGAAGCTTGATCTGCTCCAGAATCGACCGAAATTTTTCATAGTTAC
>JAGANE010000320.1 GCA_017624395.1 Clostridia bacterium | reverse complement strand
GCTTTTTGCCCAATTTTGCCATGATCTCACTGATTTCGGGACCGCCGCCGTGAACCAGAACGATCTTAACACCGATCAGCCACAAAAGAACGATGTCCTCCATGACCTGCTCCTTGATCTGCTCATTGACCATGGCGTTGCCGCCGTATTTGACCACGACGATCTTTCCCGTATAACGCTTGATGTACGGCAGAGCCTCGGTCAGGATCTGCGCACGTTGTGCATTTGAAAAATGATTTTCCACGTTCTTTCTCCTTATCAGGTGCGATAATCGCCGTTGATCTTGACGTAATCGTAGGTCAGATCACAGCCCCATGCGGTAGCGGAATACGCACCGTCTCCAATAGAGATCACAATTTCGATCTCTCTCTCCAAAAGAATTTCCTTTGCTTTTTCCTCGGAAAATTCCACGCCCGCACCGTTTTTGCAGACCGCGATCTCGCCCTTGGCACTGCGGAAGGAAACGTCTACGCGTCCTACGTTTACGTCTGCACCGCTATATCCGATGGCACAAAGCACGCGTCCCCAATTGGCATCCGCACCAAACATTGCCGCCTTTAAAAGACTTGAGCAGATGACGCTCTTGGCAACGGTCTTGGCAGTGGCAACGGTATCCGCACCGCTCACGTGACACTCCAAAAGCTTGGTTGCACCCTCTCCGTCTCCCGCAATCATGCGGCAAAGATGTACCGTAACCGTGTTGAGTGCCTGCATAAACGCAGTAAAATCCTCACCCTCGCAGGTAATCTCCTCATTGCCCGCCATACCGTTGGCAAGCACGGTGACCATATCGTTGGTGGAGGTATCGCCGTCCACGCTGACCATGTTAAAGGTATTGGCGATGTCGGTGGAAAGTGCCTTTTGCAGCATCTTTGGAGAGATTGCCGCATCGGTGGTCATAAAGACCAGCATGGTTGCCATATTGGGATGGATCATGCCGCTTCCCTTTGCAATACCGCCAAGACGGCAGGTCTTGCCACCCACAGAGAACTCGACCGCGATCTCCTTTTTGACCGTGTCGGTGGTCATAATTCCCTCTGCCGCAGCATCGCAGCCGTCCTTGGAGAGTCCTGCGACCAATGCGGGAATGCCGTCAACGATGGGAGCGAGATTGAGCGGTTGTCCGATGACACCCGTAGATGCCACCACAACGTCGTCTGCCTTGATCTTCAGTGCCGATGCCAGAGCCTCGCTCATTTTTTCCGCCACCTCAATACCGTTGGCGTTGCAGGTGTTGGCGTTGCCGCTGTTACAAATTACCGCTTGCGCATAGCCGTTTGAGATATGCTCCTTGGTCACAGTCAAGGGTGCGCCCTTGACCAAATTGGTAGTATATACGGCTGCCGCAGAGGCAGGCTGCTCGCTCAAAATCAAAGCCAGATCCTTTTTGGTGCGGTTCTTGCGAATTCCGCAGTGAATGCCGCTTGCAGTAAAGCCCTTTGCGGCACATACGCCGCCGGAGATAATTTTCATAACGAATGAACCTTTCTGTTTTTTTCGGGGCAATGCCCGTAAACCGTAAAATCAAAAAATCTGAAACTACAAACACACGGACAGTGGTTTTTATTTAACAACAAGTCCTGTGGTCTCGTCCACACCGAGAAGAATATTCATGTTCTGTATTGCCGCGCCCGATGCGCCTTTTCCAAGGTTGTCAAAACGAGCCACCAAAAGAATACGGTCATCGTTTCCGCATACCGTGATCTGCATATCGTCACGTCCCGAAAGCGCCGCGGCGGAAAGAAATCCTCCCTCATCGGCATTCTCAACAAAACCGACAAGTCCGCCCGTGTAATACTCGCGGTAGATTTCTCGGATCCTTTCAATATCCCCTCCAAGCTCCTTGGCAAAGAGCGGAACCGTTACCTCCATGCCGCTGTAAAAGGGGGCAACCACGGGACAAAAGATAGGGGCGTTTGCAAGTCCGCAAATCGCGCTCATTTCGGGCAGATGCTTGTGCTTTTGCGAAAGGCCGTACATTCGCGGTGCATCAAAAAGCACGTCACGCCCGTCCGCTTCATATTCCGCGATCATTTTTTTACCGCCTCCCGAATATCCCGTCAGGGAATACGCCGTCAGGGCGGCATCCGAAGAAATCACTCCCGCGCGCACCAACGGCTCGACCAGTGCCACAAAGCCGCTTGCGTGACAACCCGGATTTGCGATCCGCTTGGAGGTGGCAATGCGCTCGCGTCTGCCGCTCAGCTCTGCAAAGCCGTATTCCCATCCGATAGCGGTGCGATGTGCGGTAGAGGTATCAATGATTGCCGTATTGGGATTTTCCACAAGCGATACCGCCTCAATTGCCGCCGCATCGGGGAGACACAGAAAAGCTACGTCGGCAGAATTGAGCGCCTCGCGACGCGCCTCGGTGTCCTTTCTTTTTTCCTCGGATAGCAGGATCAACTCAATATCATCGCGCTCCGACAGTCTTTCCCGAATCCGCAATCCCGTCGTTCCCGCGCTTCCGTCAATAAAAATCTTAGCCATTCTTCAGCTTCTCCTCTATATAAGAGATCTGTGCATCAATCGAATCGGGAGACGCACCGCCCTCGGAGATCCGCTTTTTTACGCAGGTCCAAAGATCAATATCAGCGTAAAGATCATCGTCAAACAGCTCACTAAAGCCTTGATAGACCTTGAGCGGCAGTGTTTCCAAGACCTCGCCCGTGGCAATGCAATGCGCTACGATCTGCCCCGAAATTTTGTAGGCAGAGCGGAACGGCAAGCCCTTTTTGACCAGATAATCGGCAAGGTCGGTGGCGTTGATAAAGCCCTTTTGTGCCGCCGCCTTCATGTTTTCTGCAAGAGGCTTCATGGTAGCGATCATCGGGATCATGACGTCAAGACACATCTTAACGGTATCAATGGCATCATATACGCTCTCCTTGTCCTCCTGCATATCCT
>JAGANE010000049.1 GCA_017624395.1 Clostridia bacterium | reverse complement strand
TATATTCTTCCGCTCATGAGCAGATAAGTAGACTTTTTCTCTGCACCTAATGTGGATTCTTTGGAATCTGCGTTGGGTGCGGAGTTTTTTCTTTCATAGCACCGAAAACGGCGAGGAAAACAGCACGACGCAAACGCGCACGCTGGATATGGTAACTGAGGTCAAGAGCGGAAACTATACCGTGCAGTACACCTATGACAACAAGCGCAGAGTAAAATCCGTATCCCTCAATGGCGTGGACGATTACGTAACCTACACGTATAGCGGTGAGCATACCAACGCCGAAACCGTAACAACTACCATGGCTGACGAAGCTGATTCAATTCAAAACCATTGAAGAACAAGATACCGAGGATAAATAAGTTACGATATGAGGTGTGGAACAACGCACGCACTTTTTTCTACCCCCAACTATACAAAATTTTGTTTTTGTATAATTAAAACAATGAACAAATATTTACAAATAATTATAAAAAGGGATTCCATTTTTCCCCAAAGTATGGTATAATATAGATAAATATGATTAGGAGGAAAATAAAATGGCTATCAAAATGCGTATTCTTTATGCTTCCGGCAAAAAGAAGATCAACAACATTGCAAATCTGATCAAATCTCAGTATGATCTTGCATTCAACTCTGTGGACGTTATCCCGCCTGCGTATTCCTGCGACAAAGAGCGTATCGTTATTCTTGCGGTTTCTGCAAAGGGCGATATCAGCGATTCTCTGCGGTTGTTCTGTCGTGAGTTGACCAAGGCACGCGCACAAAACGTTGCATTGATGATCGACGGTGATGAAAAGGTTGCTGCAAAGTTGAAGGAGACCCTTACCGAAGCTGGAACAAATGTGATAGACGAGGTTCTTTACGTAAAGGGTGGACTGCCCATCATTGGCGGATCTGTTAAACCTGAGGAAAAGGCAGAGATCTTTGCTTGGGTAGATCGTGTCATTGCCAATCTGAAGTAATCACTTCCCTATTTGCGCACTTCCCTATTTTTACAAAAAGCCCTGAATTTGAGATTTCTCAATTCAAGGCTTTTTGTTTTGCTTTTCATTAAAAACGCATAGTCAATTGATCTGTTTCGTTGACATTGTCCAAAACGCCGTTGACACGAAGCATATCAATTACCGATTTACTCAGCTTTGCGCGGATCTGCAGATCCTCTACGGAGAAAAATGGCTCTTGATCACGTGCCTCGATGATATTCTTTGCTGCGTTTTCTCCAAGCCCCGGTAAGGATGAAAACGGCATGCGAATTCCTCCGTCCTCGGGTTGAAATACAAAGGAGTGAGATTTTTGTAGATCTACGGGCAAAAATCTTATCTTTCTTGCCATTGCCTCATTGATCAACTGCAACACGGTAACGCTTGCCTGCTCCTTTGGGGATGCCTCCTTGCCGCGCTTTTGAATATCGCGCATCGTTGCAACAACGTTTCCCTTTCCACCGCGCACGATGGTGGCATCAAAGCCATTGGGGGCTACTGTAAACATTGTACAGTAGAACGCAACGGGCTGATGTACCTTGTACCAAGCCAATCTGATTGCTGACATAACGTAAGCGGCAGCATGTGCCTTTGGGAACAGATATTTGATCTTTTTACAAGAAAGAGTGTACCATTCCGGAACGCCGTGATCTCTCATGGCTGCCTCCCATTCGGGTGTGAGTCCCTTTCCCTTTCGGACGGCTTCCATGATTTTGAATGCCATTGCATTTTCAAGGCCATAGCGGATCATATCCAACATGATACCGTCACGGGTACCGATGACGCGTGAAATATCACAAATTCCCTCTTTGATCAGATCCTGCGCGTTTCCAAGCCATACGTTGGTACCGTGTGTCAATCCCGAAATCTGTAAAAGGTCGGCAAAGTTTTTGGGCTTTGCATCCAAAAGTACCTGCTGAATAAACGGCGTTCCAAGCTCCGGGAGTCCATAGGTGCCAATCGTACAGCCCTCAATATCCTCGGGCTTGATGCCCAACGGAGCTGTAGATTCAAACAATTCGTAAACAGTACGATCGTTCATGGCAACGTCCAATACAGAGCTATCGGTAAAGGTCTCCAGCCACTTGTACTTGGTTGGCATATCGTGTCCAAGCTCGTCAAGCTTCAGGATTGTATCATGCAGATAAGAGAATGCAAAGTGTGTGGTAACAATATCCGAGTTGGGATCGTCTGCGGGATGCTGCACAGGGGTAAAATCATAAACGTCCTTGTTTTGAGGTACAACGATGATTCCTCCGGGATGCTGTCCCGTTGTTTTTTTGACCCCCACACAGTTCATAACAAGGCGGTTCATTTCGGCGCGAGGCAGGCTGATTCCCTTTTGCTCCACGTATTTTGCAACGTAGCCGTAGGCTGTCTTGTCGGCAAGTGTTCCAAGCGTTCCTGCGCGGAACACGTGTCCCTCACCAAACAGCTCCTCAGTGTATTTGTGAACGCGGCCCTGAACGTCTCCCGAAAAGTTCAAGTCAATATCAGGAGATTTATCACCGTAGAAGCCAAGGAAGGTTTCAAACATGATGTCGTGCCCGTCTGCCTTATATTTTGTGCCGCATTTTGGACAGGTTTTATCAGGCAGATCAAATCCCGAGCCGACCGATCCGTCGGTAAAGAATTCGTTGTGCTTACAATCAGGGTTGGGACAGTAATAGTGTGGCGGCAAAGGATTGACCTCGGAAATTCCCGCCATTGTGGCAACAAAGGAGGAACCTACCGAACCGCGCGAGCCAACAAGATACCCCTGCTCCTCGCTGTAATGCACCAGACGTTGCGCAATGAGATACAGCACGGCAAAACCGTTTTTGATGATGGAGGTCAGCTCCTTTTCCAAGCGTGCAGAAACCAATTCGGGTAAAGGATCGCCGTACATGGATTTTGCACGTGTCCAGCACATATCCTGAAGCTCCTGCTCTGCCCCCTCCATTTCGGGAGTAAACGAGCCCTCGGGAATCGGACGGATCTTTTCGATCTGATCGGCAATCAGATTGGTGTTGGTTACCACCACCTCATATGCCTTTTCTTCACCAAGGTAGGAAAACTCCTCCAGCATCTCCTCGGTTGTGCGGAAATACAGACCGATATCTCGGTCAAAGTCCTTAAACTTCATTCCCGCCTGCAGGATCTTTCGGTGAAGCTCGTCCTCTTTGTTAAGGAAGTGTGCGTCGCAGGTAGCACAAACAGGCTTATGGTAACGCTCTCCAAGCTCTACTACGCGACGGTTCAAATTACGCAAGCCCTCCTCATCGGCAATTTTGCCCTCTGCAATCAGAAAGCGGTTATTGCAAATGGGTTGGATCTCAAGATAATCGTAAAAATTGACAATGTCCTCAATCTCGGATTCGGGACGGTTTTCTAAAATTGCCCTGATCAGCTCTCCCGATTCACAAGCGGAGCCAACGATCAAACCCTCACGGTGTTTTTCCAAGACCGTTTTGGGAATACGCGGATTTCTTTTAAAATAATCAAGATAACTGTAGGAGATCAGCTTATACAGATTCTTTAGCCCCGTCAGATTTTTGACAAGTAAGATCTGATGGTATGTATTCAGCTTTAAGGGATCTGCCTTTTCGGTCATTTCACGCTCTAAGGCTTTGAGATCCTGCAAGTCCATTTTTTGCATGACGTCGATCATGCAGACGTAGATCTTTGCAAGCATCTCTGCGTCATCGCAGGCGCGGTGATGATTGAATTCCCCAAGGTGATATGCATTTGCGATGCTATCCAGCGTGTGCTTTTTTAATTCCGGATTGATATGACGCGAAAGAGCCAGCGTGTCAAGATAAGGATTTTCAAACGGAAGTCCTGCAAGCTTTGCAAAATGGCGGATAAAACCAATGTCAAAGTTTGCGTTATGTGCAATGAGAAGCGGCTTGTAGGTGCTTGCTTCCCCATTTCCGACAAAATCAAAAAACATCTGCAAAGCTTCTGCGTATTTGGGCGCTCCCGCTACCATTTCATCGGTAATTCCCGTGATTTTGGTGTTTTCCTCGGGGATAGGACACTCGGGATCAACAAAGGTATTAAAGCGATCCAAAATTTCACCGTTGCGAATTCTGACGGCGCCGATCTCGGTGATCATGCAGTTTTGTACCGAAAGACCTGTGGTTTCAATATCAAACACGATGCATTCGGCATGAAAATCGGGATTGCATTTTCCCGAAATCGCACTTGCGGTATTATTGACAAAATAGGCTTCCATTCCGTAGATCACACGAAAATCGCTATCCTTGTCGGTGTTCTTTTCCAAGGCAATCATTGCCTCGGGATATGCCTGTACGTTTCCGTGGTCGGTAATGGCAACGGCGGAATGTCCCCATTTGAGCGCGGTCTTGACCGCTACGTCGGGTGGGATCAGCGCATCCATCGTAGACATATTGGTGTGCAAATGAAGCTCTACACGCTTTTTTTCGGCGCGATCCTTCCGCGTGATTTTTGATATTTTGGCAATATCCGTATAAATAAAGGTAAAGTCCGGATCAATCTTCCCTTTCCTTGTAATGTGCTTGACATAGCCGCGCATGGCGACTACGCTGCCGTTTTTGATCAGACCGCAAAGCTGGTCTGCATCCTCCGGCTCCATTCCAAAGGTGCGATGCTCAATCGATGCGTTTCCGTCAAAAATGTCAAAGCTGATATCAAATTTATCTCCCGATCGGCTTTCCTCACGCAAAAAGTTAAAAATCTCACCAAAAATAATGATGTTTCTCTGTGGCTTATCAATTGCGGCGATCGTTGTAGGCGTTAAGGAGAATGGATCGCCGTAAACATATTCCGGTGAAGAAATATCAAACGTCATATTTCCGATTTTGCAGATTCCCTCTCCAAGCTCGGGCATGGAAATGTTTTCATATATGGATGCCGCACGCGGAAGCATTTCGGTTTCCTCTGCGGCAGGTGCGCGATCTTCCGAAAACTGCGCTTGCTGCATTCTGTGATATTCTATTTCTGCCTTTGCCGCATCGCGGCTCAACTGTTGGAGTTGGCTTGCCACCGTGCTTTGATATTCATTGGGATCGTATCCCTCCATACGGTGGATATTGACCTTGATCTGCGTGTTGAATTCTTCTTTGACGATCTCCTCCATCAGCTGAGGCGTTTTTGCATCGTAGATCAGGTTGACACCGCTATCCGAAAACGGAATTTCAACGTTCAAAATACCGCCTGAAAATCGGTAATCACAGCGGTTGAAAAATCCGTTTGCAACGATGCCACGGCGGTTGGTCTCCATCAACAGATCGGGGATACAGTCCACGTCAAACTGTGCCGACGGATAGTTGGGACGGATGCGTACCATGTTCAGCTGATACGCTTTGCGGATCTCCTCCTCGATCAAATAGAGCGTTTTTTTGGGAATGACACGCGGAAAAGCCGCAGAGACCTCAATCAATCTCTGTGGCTTGTCTGCTCGTAGTTGAATGGATTTTTCATCGGCAGAGCGCAAAATGTCGGCAAATGCCTCCGATGGCTCATAGCGATTAAATATTTCAAGTAAATTTTTACTCATTTCTTTATACCGTCTTTCAAAAGACGAACCTCGGCAACGAGACGCTCGATCACACAGTCCTCGGGAATTTTTTCAATGATCTCCCCGTGGCGGAATAGCACAGCCTCTCCAATGCCTCCTGCGATGCCAACGTCTGCCTCTCTTGCTTCACCGGGACCGTTTACAACACAGCCCATGAGTGCGACCTTGACGGGAACATCCTCAAGCCCTGCCTCCTTGATCGCCTTTTCAAACTGCTTGACCAAGGGGATCAGATCAATCTTTGTTCTTGCACAGGTGGGACAGCTGACGATGTCCATACCGCATTGTCCCTCAATGCCAACGGCTCGCAGGATCTGCTTTGCGGCATCAATCTCCATCACGGGATTAT
This sequence comes from Clostridia bacterium, assembly GCA_017624395.1. Lineage (GTDB taxonomy): Bacteria > Bacillota > Clostridia > Oscillospirales > CAG-272 > UMGS1865. The sequence goes on along the minus strand of JAGANE010000049.1, from coordinate 13,613 downwards.
CTGTTAAGGAAACACGTAAGGTGTCCCCAATGCCGTCGCACAGCACAGCACCGATTCCGATTGCGCTTTTGACCATGCCGCGATCTCCTCCGCCTGCCTCGGTGACACCGAGATGAAGCGGATAAGGACAAGCCTCTGCCAAAAGGCGGTTGGCTTTGATCATATCGGGCACGGTAGATGCTTTGATCGAAATAACGGTATCTTCAAAATCAAATTTTTCAAGCAACGCCGCATGATAAAGTGCGCTTTCGCAAAGTGCCTCTGGGGTTGGAGCCCCGTGCTTGGCGAGAATGTGCTTTTCAAGCGATCCGCTGTTGACACCGATGCGTATCGGGATTCCTCTACTTTTACAAGCGTCACATACCGCCTTAACGCGGGCATCTTCCCCGATATTACCGGGATTGATGCGGATCTTATCAAAGCCAAGCTCTGCGCAACGCAGGGCGATTTTATAATCAAAGTGAATGTCTGCAACGATGGGGATCAAAATTCCCGCTTCCTTGATCTGTAAAATCGTTTCGGCAGCTTGCATGGTTGGTACCGAAATACGCACAATGTCACATCCTGCCGCCTCCATGGCACGAATCTGTGCCACGGTAGCCGCAGCATCCAATGTATCGGTATTGGTCATGGATTGAATTGCGATTGGATTGTTTCCACCAATGGCGCGATTGCCGATCTTTACTTCTTTTGTTTGACGTCTGATATTGTTATATTTCATAATGTTATAATATCCTTAATTGCAATAATTAACGCGAAGGAGAGTAAAATAACGAGACCTACAAAGTTGATGATCCCTTCAACTTCCTTTTTTACGGGCTTGCGACGAATGATCTCGATGATATAAAGCAAGAGATGACCTCCGTCAAGTGCCGGGAATGGCAAGAGATTCATAACACCGAGGTTGATGGAGATGATCGCCATCATGGAAACAAGATTTAACACTCCTGTTTTGGCAATCTCGGTGATCTGCTTGGTGATTCCCACGGGACCGGAAACCGCCTCAATGCCGTAACGCCCCGAAAACAGCCCGATCAACGAATCATAAACCATTTTTACCATGGAAACCGAGCGATACCACGTGTGCTTTAAAATAGTGCCAAGATGATACTCCGATTCGGGATAAACACGAAAATCGATCGTTCCTACTGTAATATTGCTCTCTCCATCCACGGTATTTGGAAACAGAACGTTTTCAAGAACGACCTTTTCCCCATTTCGGATCACAGTCAGATCCACCGCACGGTAGCCCTGCATCATGATTTCGTAGGAAAGCTCGTAATGTGTATGGACACGCACGTTGTTAACTTTGATAATTTGATCTTTTACCTGCAATCCCGATTGCTCGCTGACCGATGATACAAAAAGCGTATCCAAAGAGGATGCATCCAGCGGAACGTCTGCAAAGCTTTGTGTGACAATATCGGTGCCCTCGGCATTGAGCCTGCGCACGGTGATTTCCAACAAGCCGTCCCCATCTGCAGCTACCAGCTCCTTCATCTGCGCAAAGGAATTGACCTCTGTTCCGTTGATCGCATCAATATAATCTCCACGAACCAAGCCCGAACGCTCCTCCTCTGCCTGATAAACAATATGAAAATCTGCAACCGTTGTCGTGGCAACGTTCCATCGTCCTGCGGCAACGATAATCACAAACATTAAGAGAAATCCGAGAATGACGTTCATCAAGGGCCCTGCCAAGGAGATCAAAATCCGCTTCCAAACGCTTTGGTTACAGTAGGCACGCTTTGCCTGCTCCTCGTCTACCACGGGAACGGGATCGGGGGTGTAAGGATCTTCCTCGTCACCATTGATGAAAAAAAGTTGATCGGAGTTCTCGTCGTCCTTTTGCTCCGATGAGCCTTGTACGGTCTCCATGCCGTTTTCTCCAAGCATACTTACAAATCCACCGATGGGAAGGAGTCTGAGCGAATAAACGGTTCCCGTTTTCTTTGATTTTTTGGAAACAAGCTTTGGTCCCATGCCAATGGCAAACTCAAGAATTTGTACCCCGCACCATCGGGCAACCAAAAAATGCCCCAACTCGTGAATAAAAACAAGAATACCGAAAATAAAAAGCGCCAAAAGGATATAAAGAAAATTCAAGGGTATGATTCCTCCGTTCAAACGGCGGCGTCAAAAGCGCCGTTCCAAAATTTCATTTGCAAGCCTTCTTGCCGCGCCGTCAAAAGCGAAAATGTCATCGATACTATCAATTTTTGCAGCATCAGGAAGCGAATTTACAGTTTCAGTTACCAGATCAAAGATTCCCGTAAAGGAAAGCTTATGCTGCAAAAATGCAGCCACAGCAACCTCGTTTGCCGCATTCAATACGGCAGGAACCGCGCCTCCTCGTGCAATGGAATCAAGCGCCAGCTGCAACAAAACAAAGGTTTTGGTATCCGGCTTGGAAAAGGTCAATTTTCCGATCTGTGTCAGATCCAAGCGCGGAATCACCGCTTCTGTGCGTTGCGGATGAGTAAGTGCATAATGTACGCAAAGTCGCATCTCGGGAACGGACATCTGCGCAATCACGCTATTATCTATATATTCGATTGCCGAGTGCATTATGCTTTCCTTGTGTACCAGAACCTCAATCTGCTCGGGGCGGACGTCAAACAGATGTACCGCCTCAATGACCTCAAATCCCTTGTTCATCAGCGTAGAGCTATCAATGGTGATCTTGGCTCCCATATTCCACGTCGGATGCGCCAAGGCTCGTTCCACCGTGATATCCGAAAGCTGTTCGCGCGTCATGCCGTAAAAGGGACCGCCCGATGCTGTTAATAAAATACGTTGGATCTGCTTTTTGCTTCCCGAACGCAAGCATTGGAAGATTGCGCTATGCTCACTGTCCACGGGGAGGATCTCAATACCCTTTTCCTTGGCAAGACGCATTACAAAATCACCTGCACAAACCAAGGATTCCTTGTTGGCAAGCGCCAGCTTCTTTCCTGCCGTCAGCGTTGCAAGCGTTGGCTTTAGCCCCGCTTCTCCGATTACAGAGTTGACCACAACCTCGTTTTTGCCGTAGTTCTCTCCAATCATTTCACAAATGCCATCGTCGCCCGAATAGACCTTGACCTCGGTGTCAGCTAATGCAAGCTTCAATTCTGCTGCCGCTTTACTGTCTGCCATGGCACATGCCTTCACATTTAAAAGCCGTGCTTGCTCCTCTACTCGCTTTGCATTTTTATGCGCGCAAAGTGCGTTGACTTGGATCTTGTTTTTGAGAGCAACGTCAATTGCTTGCTCTCCGACAGAGCCCGTGGAGCCAAGAATCGTCACCGAAGGAAATTGTTGGTTGTACATATCAAATCACCTCAAAAAAATTGAAAAAGGAGCAAAATGCCGCCAAAACAATGGAGACCGCGATCACCGAATCAAAGCGATCCAACATTCCACCGTGTCCGGGGAAAAGCTTGCCGTAATCCTTGATTCCGTAAGTACGCTTGATCACAGACATACAAAGATCTCCCACCTGTGATACGATCGATGCTAAAAGCCCTCCAATGATCAAAAACAGATAATTTGCGTGTAAGTCATTGGAGATTTGGTTGATGATCAAGCCAAACACAACCATTCCGATAATGCAGAATACAATACCGCCAATGCTTCCCTCCACGGTCTTTTTGGGGCTGACGTCGGGAATGAGCTTGTGCTTTCCTCCTCTGCCAAACAGCATACCGCAAAAATAAGCAAAGGTATCGGTGATCCACGCACCGAGAAAAACGGTAAGATAGACGTATTTTCCTCCAAGCTCATAATCTCGCAAAACCATAATGGAATTAAAGCCGGCAAGGATGTAAAATACAGTAAAGAAGCAGATGCCAATGTCGGCAAGCTTGTATTTTCCGTGTGAAAAGGTCAAAATTGCAAAGAAATACAATGCCGTAACCAGGCAAATGACAGAAAATGTCTGCCTGACAAGTTCCATGGATTCTGAATAACGGATCAAAAAAGGAAAACCAAGCGCGTAAATATACAGCGGTACCGTCAGCGCATACGCTTTTTTGAGTCCGATGCAGGATAGCATTTCAAAGACGGCAATTGCCGAGCAGAGTGCCATTGCGAGCGGCAATGCGGGAGTGTTTGAAAAGATCAGAATCGGCAACAGAATGGCAATGGCAACCACCGCCGTGATAATTCTTGTTTTCATACGTCAAAAGCCTTCTTTCCGCATCATACACCGCCATAGCGCCGTTTTCTTGAATAAAACGCCTCTACGGCTTCATCTACGTCCTTCCCCGAATAATCGGGCCAAAGAACGTCGGTAAAATAGTATTCGGTATACGCAGATTGCCACAAAAGGAAATTGGAGGTGCGTAGATCTCCTCCAGTGCGAACGATCAAATCGGGATCAGGACAGTCTGCGGTGTAAATATGCGCCGAAATATCCTCCTCGGTAATGTTTTTTTTGCCAAGCTTGATCAACTCATTGCAGGCGTGGGTGATCTCCTCGCGTCCGCCGTAGTTGACACCAATGTTCAAAAGGAAGCTTTTATGTGCCGTTTCACGTTCGATTCGATCCATTTTTGCACGCAAGGAATCCGGAAAAATGGTAAGATCGCCAATAAATCGAATATGCACATTGTCATCTACCATTTCAATAAAGCATTGCTCGATATACTCGTCAAAAAGCTTCATGATTGCATCCACTTCTTTTTGCGGACGCTTCCAATTCTCCGTAGAAAAGGCGTAAACGGTCATGTATTTCAGCCCAATGCTCTCACAGTAGCGGCCAATCTTTTTAAAGGTTGCAGCTCCGTGGGTATGTCCGAATTCTCTCGGCATACCGCGCTTTTGCGCCCATCTGCCATTACCGTCCATAATAAAAGCAATGTGCTGTAAACGCTCGTCTACCGTTACCTTTTGCTTTTGCTTTTTTCTTTTCAGGAACATATTATCGTCTCCCGTCGTTTTATTAAGAGCTCGGCGGGTTCTTTTTCAAAAACCCGCCGGTTAAAAATTGACCGAAATAGGTCTATTACAGCTTCAAGATTTCCTTTTCCTTCTTAGAGGTGATCTCGTCCACCGTTTTAATAAAGCGGTCGGTAAGATCCTGAACCGATTTTTCGCCTGCCTTCTGCTCGTCCTCGGTCATTTCTCCACCCTTTTTCTGCTTTTTAATATCGTCATTTGCATCACGACGAATGTTACGGATTGCAACGCGAGCCTCTTCACCCATCTTTTGGATCTGCTTTGCCAAGCCCTTGCGGTGCTCCTCGGTCAGAGGCGGGAATACCAAACGGATCACAGAACCGTCATCCTGAGGCGTAATTCCGATATCGGATGCCTGAAGAGCCTTGACCATTGCCTTGAGCGTGGAGCGGTCATAGGGCGTGATGGTAAGGGTCTTGGGATCGGTAACTGCGACAGATGCCATGTCTACCAATTTTGTGGGGGCGCCGTAATACTCAAACATCACCTTGGAAACAATGGCTGCGTTTGCCTGACTTGCGCGGATGGTGGAAAGGTTGCTTTCGTAAGCATTTACGCTTTTTTGCATTTTTTCTTCTGCAATCTTAATATTGTACTTCATAATCGTTCTTTGCCGTTTTATTGCGGCAATCCTTTCTATGTATATGTTTTAATTGATTTTAATTGTGAATTGCCGTACCAACGGCTTCTCCCATTACTACACGGTAAATATTTTCGGGATCGGCAAGTCCAAATGCATATCCGTTGATGTCATTATCCATGCAGAATATTGCAGAGCTCATATCCAATGCACGGAGATTTTCATCCAAAATCTGACGGTAGGTCACGTCGGTATACCGAATGGCATTTGGATTCTTTTTTGGATCGTCACTATAAATCGCATCAATGTTTTTTGCCATCAGAATACAGTCGGCACCTATCTCCGCTGCACGAAGAACAGCCGCTGTATCGGTAGAAAAGAAGGGAGTGCCCAAGCCGCATCCAAAGATGACGACCTTTCCCTCCTCCAATGCCTGAATTGCATCGCGGGAATTATAATGATCTGCATATGCTTCCATTTCAACCGCAGTCATCACGGTCGCTTTCATACCCTCACGCAGAAACACATCCTGAAGTGCAATTGAGTTAATGGCGGTTGCAAGCATACCCATGTGATCGGCTCTGCAACGGTCCATGCCCGTTCCTTGTCTGCCTCTCCAAATGTTTCCCGCTCCAACAATCACGCCAACCTGAACACCTGCATCCACGCAACGCTTGATCTGCTTTGCGACTTTTGCAATAAAATCAAAATCAAGAATGCCGTCTCCATTTGCAGGGGCAAGTGCTTCACCGGAAAGCTTTAATAAAATACGTTTATACCTTGGTGTTTTCATAACGATCCTCTCTCCCGTCAATCTTACAGTTTGTTCCTATTTATTTTACTACAAAAATTGATTTTTGTAAACACCTTTTTTGTAAATAAATCAATTCCTATCAAATTTTTTTATTAAAAAATGTAAACTTGAATCAAAAATCAAGAAAATGCGTTTCTTTGTGGGCTCAAAGGATCAATAACGGTTCTTTTTTAATTGCTCTGAAAGCTCTTTGGGCAATGCAATGTCACAAATTACGTCATCAAAATCGGAAAGTGATCCAAGGTTGTGTAAGCAGGTTTTTCCAAGCTTTTGTCCGTCACAAAGAAGAATGCGTTGTTTTGCACGCTTCAGCATTGCTCGTCGCACCTCGTTTTCTTCAATTGAGTTATCGGTTACAAGTCCCTCTTTGGAGACTCCGCGACAGGATACAAAGGCAATGTCGGCATTATAGTGATTTACGGTTTCCAGTGCATCAGGCCCCGTATAGGAAAAAGATCGGTTGATCATTCTTCCTCCCGTACAAATGTTTGGAATTCCGTACTGTGCAAGTAAAAGCGCTGTTTTTGCTCCGCTTGTAATGACGATAATATTTTTTAGTTCCGTCAAGTAGGGCACGATAAAATAGGTACTTGTTGCAGCATCCAACATGATTGTATTTCCTTCTTTGATTCTTTGAACTGCCTGCTTTGCCATGATATACTTGGATGCGTTTTGCTCCTCTGCGCGGAAGGAAAAAGCGATTTGTGCATCTGCAGGATTTTTAATCAGAGAGACGCTACCGTATTTTTTTAGGATCAGTCCTTTTTTCTCCAGCTTGATGAGATCGCGACGAAGGGTTGGCAGGCTAACAAATAGCTGCTCCGATAGCTTAGTCAGCGGAATGCTGTCATATTCGGAAAGGATATTTAAAATTTGCTCTTCTCTCTCATAAAACGGCATGCTGTTACTCCAATCATTTTGTGATCTATATAATCATTTTATCGTTCATTATTTGATTGTTTGGTCAAGAACAAAGTGAAATATTGACAATTATTGATTATATTGCTATAATTTTACCATAAATGAAATAAGAATGCAATACTTATTTCAAATTTTTTTAAGAAAGGTATTTCAAATGGAGAATTGGCTGAATTTAAAGGACAAGGTCGTAATCGTAACGGGCGGTGCAAGCGGAATCGGTTTTGCTGTGGTTGAGGAATTCCTTGCTGACGGAGCAAAGGTTGTTGTGTGTGACATCAACGACTGCCCCCCCAGCTTTCAGGGTGCAACCGAGAAAAACATGATCTATATCAAAACCGATGTTACATCAAAGGAGCAGGTTGACAAAATGGTGGAAAAGACGCTTGAGGTCTTTGGTACCGTTGACGTCATGGTTAACAATGCGGGAATCAATATTCCCCGATTGTTGGTAGATGAAGCAGGAAAGTTTGAGCTCGACTGTGATGTATGGGATAAGGTCATGAACGTCAACCTCAAAGGTCTCTTTTTCTGCTCGCAGGCAACTGCAAGAATTATGAAAGCCAAAAGAAGCGGTGTCATCGTAAACATGTCCTCCGAATGTGGACTCGAGGGCTCCGAGGGGCAAAGCGTTTACGCTGCATCCAAGGCGGCTGTCAATGCATTGACACGCTCTTGGGCAAAGGAATTGGGAAAATTCGGCATTCGCGTGGTTGGAATTGCCCCCGGTATTCTGGAAGCCACCGGCTTGCGTACCCTTTCTTATGAAACTGCATTGGCTTACACCAGAGGAATTACTGTGGAAAAGCTTCGTGAGGGATATAGCAAAACCGGAACCACTCCCATGGGAAGATCCGGTAAGCTTTCCGAGGTTGCCTCTGCCGTCGCATTTATGGCAAGCGAAAAGGCAGGCTACGTGGACGGTGTTACGCTGAACGTCGCAGGCGGAAAAACAAGAGGATAATTTGTAATCTGAAAAATGAAAAACCGTGTGCTTTGATTGGCACACGGTTTTTTGTGCTATTTAAGTTTTTCTTGAACCAAGATCAATAGAACAGTTCAATGTTCTTTTTGACGTAACCAATCATCTTTCCGCGGATGTAACGGCAGTTCCCTTCCACAAAATCCTTGATTTTTTCGGGTTTATCGCGGTAATTATCCATCAAAAAGCGGAATGCCTTTACCATCTCCTGTTCGCCCGCCTGCTCCAAGGCACTGCAAAGCGAATTGACGGTCTCTGCCTTTGCATTGATCAAAAGCTCCCAATAAGCTGCAATCTTTTTGTCCGCAAGATCGTAAAGCATTTTATACGCCAGCAAGGGACGATAAACTCTGCGATAGCCCAACATTCTTTCGCGCTCAAGAATATCCTCCTGCCAAAGCTGCTCGGGGGTATCACAAACCATTGTAAGATAAAAATTCATTTTTTCATTTACGATTGCAAATGTCAGGTTTTCAACGGGAATATTTTTCTTTTTGGCGCGGTCAAAGAGGAAGAAGTTCGGCTCTGCATCGCGGATTACCCAAAGATAGTAAGCGCTTAAGAGCGACAGCAGAACCATCAATGAAGCAATGATGATTTCCAAAACCTTTTTATACGTAGCATCCGCCTTTGGAAGCGCCACAATAAACAACAGCAAAGCGCCGATCAAGCTGACAATTCCAACAGCCGCTATGATCAAGGGGATTTTCTTTTTTAAATTCATATTTTATGTATCCCTTTCTTTGTAAATCTTTTCTTATAACTAACTATTATTATATCATAACCAAGCTTTAAATGCAAGACAATTTTTTATTTTTTTGTAAATACATTGAAAGAAATTTCTTTTTTATTCAAGCATCAAATAATCAATCGGAAATGGACTCCCATTTTTGAACACCGCCATGCATCAGATAGCGATAAGTCAACCAAACACCAGCAAAAATGATAGTGCCAACCACCAAGAGCGTCAGCCAATAGCTGATTAGAGAAAGAACAACGCCGACTGCCACAAGTACAAAGATCGGCAATGTTGAAAACAGCATGGTAAGCAGAACTGCCATTCCCTGCTTGACTACCTGTGCCTCGTTGATCCACTCGAGAACGGGGTGGAACAGATTACACATCAGCCCCACGTTTGCAACCCAAGCACTGTAAAGAGACGGCAGGATCATCAGCATCAAGGCGACAGGGAATGAGGGGGTGTAGGCAATGATAAGGGCGATTCCGCAGATGAGATTTGTGGGAATCATGATCATCAAATGCATCTTCAGTTTCGCGCGCAGAATATCCGCAGAAGCAATCGGCAAGGATCGGATCAGCCAAAGCGTTTTTCCCTCCAAAGAGACCGACGGTGAGGTGAAGAGCGCCATGGAACCGAGCAGGCAAAGCACTGCAACAAAGCAGCAAACAAGAATATCTTTAACATTTCCGATACCAAACGAATCAAACATTGCTAATACATCGTTCCGTTTAAAAATTATAGCACCGACCGCGATCAACAGCATCGGTACCGAGAGCCCGCAGTTAAGCATATAGGTCGCAGAGGATGTAAGCCTTAAAAACTCGCGCTTTAAGAGTGCATTTTGAACAGTAGAGGTGCGGACGTTCTTTTCTGCAAGTTCAATTTTCTTGTGCCGACCTCCCTTTTTGGTGGTCAGAAGACGAATAAAGGAACGTGAGATCAAAAAGTAAGTCAAAATAAAGGGCAAAACGTAAATGGCAAGTGAAATAGAAAGCTGCCAAAGATTTCCGTTGGAAATTCCCGCACCAAACCAATAAATAGGAAGAATTGCCGCCAGAGAGGATGCTATTTGATGTCCGTTTTCGGCAAACATGGTCAAATACTGATCCATGTTGGATATCAGATAAAAATAAGCAAAAAAGAAGATCAAAAAAGCACCAACTGTGAAAAAGGAGCTTTTGGGAAGTCTTGCGGTCAAGAGGCTGATCAACCATGCAAAGAGACAAGAAACCGCCAGCCCAAAAAACGGCAAAGCCAATATTGTCAGAATAAATCCAACCCACAAGGTCACGCTTTGTGATCCAAAAATCAACCAAACGATTGCGGCAGGAATGGCAACCACTGCCTCCATCAAAAAGTTGATCAGAAGAAGCATCAGCATTCGGCTTGCCAAAATATCTCTCGGACGAATCGGCATCGCAAGCAAAAGTTCATTGTCCTGCGCTTCAAAAAGCTGTGCCTTGGCGGTAAAGACCGAACCGATAAAGATCATGGCAAAGGAGAGAATTACAAACACGGAAAAATACATCCAAGCATTGCCCGTTGGCAGATAAATTTGAGAAATGCCGAAAAATGCCGAGAAAAACATCATCATAAAGACGCCACCGAGGTAAAGATAAAGGAGTGCCATTAATATCAGCATGCCCTTTCCTTGCGGCTTTGTGGGATCGGCGTTCTTCTTTTTAGGTGTCATGGCTGCCAGCATGGCGGCAAATCTTGCCTTTACAAGCACCTTAATCATGACCTTCCTCCAATCCCAAAAAGACCTCTTCCAAGGAGCCACTTCCCTTAACCTCCTCCATAGTTCCACTGACGATCAGCTTGCCTGCACGGATGATTGCCACCTTGTCGCAAAGCTTTTCGGCAACCTCCAGGACGTGTGTGGAGAAGAAAATGGAGCCTCCCTCCTCACAGTGACGGCGCATGATCAGCTTCAGCTCATGTGAGGCAAGCGGATCCAGACCCACAAACGGCTCGTCCAAAAGGATCAGCTTGGGACGGTGGATCAATGCTGCAATGAGCGCAAGCTTTTGCTTCATGCCGTGTGAATACGAGGAAATCGGCTGTCCAAGTGCCGAGGACAGCCCAAATGCATCCGCATATGCAGCGATGCGTTCTTTACGCTCCAACGTGGATACACCGTAAACGTCTGCAATGAAATTGAGATATTTGATACCTGTCATAAATTCATACAGATCTGGATTGTCGGGAACGTAAGCCATGATTTTTTTGCATGCAAGTGGATTTTGACGCACGGAAATTCCGTTTACAAAAATCTCTCCCTCCTCAAACTGCAAAATCCCCGCACAAGCCTTCAGGGTTGTGGTCTTTCCCGCTCCGTTATGACCGATAAAGCCGTATATCTCTCCCGGCTGGATATGAATTGATAAATGATCAACCGCTTTTTTGGTACCGTAGACCTTGGTATAGCCTTCAATTTTCAGCATGGTGTTGACTCCTTTGCATTTCTGTTATACTAAAAGTATATCATATTTTTCCATGTTTTACAAGAGAAATCGTTTGTGCGATCAAAAGATTTTATGAAAAAAACAATTTGCTTTTTTGTGTGATTTATTTGAATTGTGTAAATTTTCTTATTTTCTTGACATTCTGACAAAACTGTGATACAATATTATAGTATTAAAAAAAAAGGAAGAATGACCTTGACAAACAAAAACAACCAAAGCCGACTGTTTCGTTTTTTTGATTTTAACAGAGACAATCGCATTGACGCAATCGAGGAGGATACCACTCCCACCATCAAACGTTATTTCAAGCTGCTTGGCAGAAAGTTTTGGAAGCTGATCTCTCTCAACATTATGATGCTTCCCATGGTTTTGCCGCTGTTGCTTTGTTTCTATCTGTATATCAGCATGGATACGACACCAACCCAAAATACACCGCTGTTTTCTCAGCTTTACGGTGCCAACCTGATCGATTCAACGCCTGCATCTACCATTCTTTTGGATATTTTTGGCGGACAAAAAAATATTCCCGTTTATTCGGGAACGGGAACGTACATAGCCATCGGTGTTTTGATTGCTTTGTTGGTGATCACCTTTGGCTGGCAGAACGTTGGTGCAACCTACATTTTGCGTAGCATGGTGCGCGGAGAGCCCGTATTTATGTTTTCCGACTATTTCTATGCGGTCAAGCGTAATTTGAAGCAAGGCTTTTTCATGGGTGTGATCGATGCACTTGCAATTTTCCTCTTGGTATTTGATTTTCTCTATTTCAGCTCCATGGCGAGTACCTTTTGGACAGATATTTGCTATTTTGCAATTCTTGCATTGGCAATTCTTTACTTCTTTATGCGCTTCTATCTTTATTTGATGCTGGTTACCTTTGATCTTCCGCTGCGCAAGCTTTTCAAAAACGCATTGATCTTTACCGTGCTTGGCTTCAAGCGGAATATTATGGCGGTGATTGGGATCGTGGTGATCACGGCACTGAACGTGGTTCTGTTTGCACTCTTTGCGGTTACTCCGCTTGGTATTGCCATTCCGCTGATCCTTCCCTTTCTTTATTACCTTGCCGTTACCTCATTTACCTCGGCATACGCCGCCTATCCCATCATTGATCGATATATGATTGAGCCATACAAAAATACAAACGATGAGGAATACGAGGAATCGGAAGAAATTTAATTTTAGAAAACGGACGAAGAAAGCCAAATGATCTTCGTCCGTTTGCTTTTAATACAGAAACAGAAAGGAGGCTCGGAGTCAATTCTCCGAGCCTCTGAATTTAGCAGCATCGTAAAAACGAATTATTTGCCTGCGGTCATCTTTGCAATTTCTTCTGCAAAATTTTCCTCTCTCTTTTGGATACCCTCGCCCTTCTCAAAGCGATAGAACTCGGTGATCTCGATCTCGCCGCCAAGCTCCTTTGCGGTGGCCTTAACGTACTGACCAACCTTCATGTCCTCGTCCTTAACGTAGGTCATGTCAACCAGGCAGTTGTTATCATAGAACTTGGAAATTCTGCCAAGAACCATCTTTTCCTTGATTGCATCGGGCTTCTTTGCATTTGCGGGATCGTTTGCGATCTGTGCCAGCAGAATGCTCTTTTCTTCCTCAATAACCGATGCAGGAACCTGCTCGCGGTTGAGGTAAGGCGTGGGATATGCACCGATCTGCAAAGCGATATTCTTTGCAAATGCTGCAAACTCTGCCTTGTCGGCAACGTTGGTCTCAAACTTTGCGACAACGCCGATCGAGCCGGTGCCGTGAATATAGGTGCTGGTAACACCGTCTACAACAACGAAACGACGAATGGTCAGCTTTTCACCGATCTTGAAGATCATTTCCTTGATCTTCTCCTCAACGGTCATCTCATCATCAAACTTGCAAGCCTGAAGAGCCTCAACGTTTGCGGGCTTTTGTGCGATAATGATCTTAAGAAGATCTGCAACGAATGCCTTGAAGGTCTCGTTCTTTGCAACGAAGTCGGTCTCGGAGTTCACCTCAATCATAGCGGTGCTGTTGCCATCCTTCAGGATCTCAACGATACCATCAGCTGCGATTCTCGTAGCCATCTTGGATTCTGCCTTCAATTCACCCTTCTCACGAAGAATCTTGATAGCCGCATCCATATCACCCTCAGCCTCAACAAGTGCCTTTTTGCACTCCATCAT
>JAGANE010000319.1 GCA_017624395.1 Clostridia bacterium | reverse complement strand
CTTTGGTTCTCTCCTTCCACCGCTACGCGGTCCCCCTCCCTCGTCAGAGGGAGGCAAAATAGGCTCCCTCTGACGAGGGAGCTGTCACCGCAGGTGACTGAGGGAGAGATGTGTTTTTCTTAACTGAATGACATTGGTTGAAAATGTCTTTTCACATTCTTTTTTCAAAATACATTGACAAACGTCCAAAAAAGTGGTAAAATATACTCGTCACACAAATTGCATATTTTTTTCGATGCTGGGAAAATACTTTGGAAAAAAGTGTTTTCTCTTTTTCCCTATCCCATCATCGGAAAAAGGCATTTGTGTGACAACAATGAAAGGGATACACTTTTTCGGTGCGTTCCTTCATTGGGGCGCACTTTTTTGTTTTTGGGGGCATTGAATGGAGATTTATCGGGTTGCGTTCATCGGTCACCGCCAAATCATCGGTCACTTTGACCTTGTCAGCGAGATAGAACGGCTTGCAAAAGACCTGCTCCGTCAAAAGGAATACGTGGAATTTTACGTCGGACATCACGGCGATTTTGATCTTTTTGCGGCATCCGCCGTCAAGCAGGTACAAAAAGCCATTGGACATCACAACAGCAGCCTGATTCTTGTTCAGCCCTTTCCAACCAAAGACGATGAATATTACAAGAATTTTTACGACGAGGTTCTTTATCCGATTTCTCCAAAAACGCACCCCAAAGCGGCAATCACCAAACGAAATCAATGGATCATGGATCAAGCCGATCTGCTGATCGCCTACGTGGAAAAGGACAAAAAGGGCGGCGCATATACGGCGTTTCGGTATATGAAAAAGAAAGGGGCAAGCATCATCAATCTTGCGGGTACAAAAAATGAAAGAGTCGAATAAAAGCAAGAAAACCCAAAGAGAAAGACTTCGAGAGATGCAACGTGAAATATATCTATTCACCAATGGGAAATATAGAATGACTCGTTTTTTGTGGCGGGTGGTTTGCTATTTGAGAAAGCATGCAGATTTGTGTCAAGAAACCCCATACCGCTGGCTTTACAACGAAAGTATTCGGTTCCTGATTTCAAACTCACAATCTCGCAACACAGACGCAGAAGATTGGCAAATTTTTGAGAGTTGGGAAGATTGGGAAAAAAAGAAAGGATGGGTTGAACTTTTTTGTGATCTTGAAAGCCAACATCCGAGCGAGGGGGCTGACCCTCCGCTCACCCGGGAGGAGCTTGAAGAGTATCTAAAATTCAGAGTCGCCGTATGGATAACAAGGATGGAACCGGATATGGAGAGGTTAAAAAATAAAAATAAAAAAAAGTGACGTTCCCATGCAAAACACATGGGAACGTCACATTTTTTTGTGGACGTGCAATGCACGCCCTACCTTGGTATTTTTATTTCCTTGTAGGGAGCGACGTCCTCTGACGCTCCGATTTGACGTCCTCGACGCTCCGTTTATGTGGCAAGACTGTGGGAGAAAAGTTGTTTTCCGTTGCTTCACCTCATCCGTCAGCCGACAAGCGGCTGACACCTTCCCCTCAGGGGAAGGCTTAAGTAACATTTGCCATAGAAAAGTTAATTTTTTCGGGAGAGGTGGCAGGGTTGGTGGGCCCTGCCGCCTACCGACAGTATTTATGCGGCTACGAATGAATTTTATCTAACCACAATAATAAAAAAATGCGGTGAAAGTTTTGAGGGGTGTGGGGAACTTTTTCAAAAGTTCCCCACGAAAAAACGCGTCCACGAAACTTGCGTTCTGCGCCTGCTTTGATATTTTGTTTTTCAAAAAGGTATAAAAATTCACATTTTTATGTTATAATATGAAAAATGGGAATTTTTGTCGAAAGGAGGCGGTGTTTTGAAAAAAGAATTTTTGCCGTATGACGTGTACGAGGCGGTACAAAAGCGATTTGATTTTTTGTTCCGCGAATTTGATAATATTTATGTTTCCTTTAGCGGTGGCAAGGACAGCGGATTGTTGCTCAATCTGCTATTGGATTACCGACGCCGACATTACCCCGACCGTGTCATTGGTATGTTTCATCAGGATTTTGAGGCACAATATACCGTAACGAGCGAGTACGTTACGCGCACCTTTGAGCGACTAAAGGACGAGGTTGAGCCGTATTGGGTGTGTCTGCCGATGGCAACGCGCACAGCACTCAGCAATTACGAAATGTTTTGGTACCCTTGGGACGATACCAAGGAGGAAACGTGGGTGCGCCCTATGCCCGATCACCCCTACGTCATCAATCTCAAAAATCCCTTTCCGCACTATCGTTACCGTATGCATCAGGAGGATCTTGCCAAGCAGTTTGCACGTTTTTACAAGGAGTCGCACGGCAACAAAAAGACGGTTTGTCTGTTGGGGCTGCGTGCCGACGAGTCAATGCAACGGTATAGCGGCTTTTTACATAAGCGCTACGGATATAAAGGAGAGTGCTGGATCACCAAGCAGTTTAAGGATATTTGGTGTGCATCTCCTTTGTATGATTGGAGCGTGTACGACGTTTGGGTAGCAAATTATCGATTCCATTACGATTATAATAAGCTTTACGATCTGTACTACAAGGCGGGCTTGACTGTGGATCAGATGCGCGTGGCGTCTCCCTTTAACGAGTATTCCAAGGATTCGCTCAATCTCTATCGGGTGATCGATCCGCAGATCTGGATGCGGCTGGTCGGTAGGGTGCAGGGGGTGAATTTTGCCTCGATCTACGGCAGGACCAAGGCAATGGGTTACCGCAACGTCACCCTCCCCGAGGGGTACACGTGGGAAAGCTATACCCGCTTTTTGTTGGATACACTTCCGCACAAAATGCGCAACAATTACATCAAAAAATTCAACACGTCTATCGAATTTTGGCACAAGGTAGGCGGGGGACTGTCCGAGGAGACGGTTGCCGAGCTGCGCGAAAGGGGCTACAACATTGCCCTCAACGGCATTTCCAATTATACGCTGATCAAAAAGCCACGTGTGATCTTTTTGGATAAGATCCCCGATCACACCGACGATATTCGCACCACCAAGGATATTCCAAGCTGGAAGCGGATGTGCTATTGCATTCTCAAAAACGATCACCTCTGCCGCTTTATGGGGTTTGGTCTGTCGCGTGAGGAGCAACGGCGTATCAATCATATCAAAGAGCAATACGGAGAAATGATCTATGAATCATCACAGTAAAAGTCCCGTTTACGGCGTCATTGCCGTTCCCATTGAAAAGATCGTTCCCAACGATTATAACCCCAACGTGATGGCACCGCCAGAGTTAAAGCTGCTGTATGACAGCATTTTGGTGGACGGATATACTATGCCCATCGTTTGCTACTATGATCGGGATACCGATCGCTATATTATCGTAGACGGCTTTCACCGCTATCGCGTGATGAAGGATTATCCTGATATTTACGAGCGGGAGGGCGGAATGCTACCCGTTTCGGTTATCGACAAGCCGCTGTCAAGCAGAATGGCAAGCACGGTGCGTCACAATCGCGCACGCGGCTCGCATGACGTAGATCTGATGAGCAATATTATTCGTGATCTGCACGACATCGGGCGCAGTGATGCGTGGATCTCCAAGCACCTTGGCATGGATAAGGACGAGATCCTGAGGCTCAAGCAGATCACAGGCCTTGCTGCTCTCTTTCGGGAGGTGCAGTTTGGGCAGGCGTGGCGTCCTGCCGAGCCGGAATCCGAGATCGCGCTGACCGATGACGTCGTTGAGCCCGACGATACGATTTGATAAATCGGCAAAATCCGTTCAAAAAAGCAACAAAAGTATTTACAATCTGCTGCGTATGTGTTATACTGTAAAAAAGGAGGGTATGCAATGAATCAAAATCCATTTGAAAAACGATACGGTCTGTTTACTGCGATCTGCATGGTTGTGGGAATTGTGATCGGCTCCGGTGTCTTTTTTAAGGCGCAGGATATTCTGAATTACACCGAAGGCAATCTCGTTCTGGGAATTCTTGCATGGCTGATCGGTGGCGCGGTCATGGTGATCTGCGCATTCAACTTTGCCAATTTTGCCACCCGTTATTCCAAGGTCAACGGAATTGTGGATTACGCGGAATCCATCGTCGGAGAAAAATACGCGTATATGACGGGGTGGTTCCTTTCCACCGTCTATTATCCTGCCATGACCTCGGTGCTTGCGTGGGTGTCTGCACGCTATACGTTGGTGTTGTTTCATCCTAAGGCGGACATCACGGGCGGCTTGTGTCTTGCATTGGGCGCTTTTTATCTTTGTCTTGCCTATGCGGTCAACGTTCTTTCACCAAAATTGGCGGGAAAATTTCAGGTCAGCTCTACCGTGATCAAGCTGATCCCGCTTTTGATCATGGTTTTTGTAGGACTTATCGTAGGATTGGTCAACGGGAATACCGCCGAGGCATTTCAGCATTCCTTTGACAATGCGGGTGGAGATTTTTCAAGCGTTTTTTCGGGAATTGCCGCTGCCGCATTTGCATACGAGGGGTGGATCTGTGCCACTGCAATCAACGCCGAGTTGAAAAACGCCAAAAGGAATTTGCCGATTGCTTTGGTGGTGGGTACGCTTTTGATCATCGGTATTTATATCGTTTATTTTGTAGGTCATACGGGCGGAGCATCGATTGAGGTTTTGCGTACCGAGGGGGCAACGACTGCATTTAAAAATCTCTTTGGTAACATTGGCGGAACAATCCTCAACGTTTTTGTGGTGATCTCCTGCCTTGGAACACTCAATGGTTTGATGATTGCAAATACGCGTTCCTTTTATGCCGTTGCAGTAAGAGACCGCGGTCCCAAGCCTCGGGTGCTTGCACAGGTCGATCCGCAAACCAATATTCCCGCTAATGCAGGTGCGCTTTCTTTGGTGGTGTGCGGCGCGTGGTTCTTCTATTTCTATGCGGCAAACCTGACCAAGCCCGTGTTTGGTCCTTTCAGCTTTGATTCATCCGAGCTTCCCATCATCACCATCTACGCCATCTATGTTCCCATTTTCTTGCTGTTTATTTTCAAAAAGCACGAAACGGGATCGGTCATGAAAAACGTGATCATGCCAATCCTTGGTATTGTGGCATCGGGATTTATGGTGTTTGTTGCCATCTACGCACACGGAATCAAAAAATATCAGCAGGCGGCAGAGCTGGGCGAGTTTTCATTCCCCGTGCTGTTCTATCTCATTGTCTTTGCTGTAATCATGACCGTGGGTGCGCTCCTTTACAAAAAAAAGAGCAATCATGAGAAATAAAAAAATCATGCTAAATAAAAAACACACCGTGTCTGCGTTTGTTGCAGACACGGTGCGTTTTTTTAGTATTTTTATTTCATTTGTTCTCTGAACTTGACTGTTCCCGTGGCGGGATCCATATCGTCCACGATTGCCAGAGATTCCAGGTGGTAGCCGAGGTTTCGAATGACTCTGCCGCCAATCTGAAAACCCTTTTCAATGGCGATGCCGATACCCTCAACGGTAGCCCCCGCACCTTCGGTGATGGAGATCAAGCCCTGTAAAGCACAGCCGTTTGCCAAAAAATCGTCGATGATCAGCACACGGTCACCCTCGCCCAAAAAGCGTTTGGAAACTATGACCTGGTTTTTGCATTTGTGCGTGAAGGATTCCACCTCGGCAACGTGCATATCTCCATCAATGTTGACGCTCTTGGATTTTTTTGCAAAGACCATGGGAACACCAAAATGCTTTGCGGCAAAGCAGGCAATGGCAATGCCCGATGCCTCAATGGTAAGGATCTTATTGATCGGCTTGTCCTTGAATCTCTCGTAAAATTCCTTGCCCATACGGTCTAACAGCTCTACGTCCATCTGATGGTTGAGAAAGCTATCCACCTTCAGTACGTTTCCCTCTTTGACGATACCGTCCTTTACAATACGTTCTTCCAAAAAATTCATAGTGACCTCCTGCATCGGTTCTGCCTATATTATAGCTCTTTTTTGGAGATTTGTCAATTTGTTTAATAAAATTTTTTTATTCTTACTTTTTGTGGCGGCAGGATAGGACTTTTTTGGTATAAATACTTGAAATATAATAGTAATTATGATATAATTACTATGTATACCCATTTATGGAGCAATATTTTTGACTATATACGCCTTGAAAGGTGGTAGGAATATGAAAATAACGAAAAGAAGAAAGCCAAGTCTTTTGCCATTGCTGATCCTTTCTGCCGTTGTTGTGCTTTTAACGGCAGGGATCTTGCCCACGATATATGCGCGTTATCTTGCATCGGCAAACCAAGGGGAGACGGCAGAGGTTGCTTTGTTTGTGGTAGGCGGTGACCTTGACCGCGAGTCGCTTTCCATTGGCTTGGGCGACACCCCCGAATTGATGCTTGGGGGCATTGAGGACGTTACAACGGTATCGCTCCCGTTTTATGTTACCAGCCGCTCCGAGGTGGACGTAAAATATTCGGTAAAGGTTGATTTTGGCAATGCGCCGCCAAGCTATCTGACGCTGAAACTTTCCGACGGTGCGTCAACCCAAACGGTGAATTGTGACGGTATTGAGAGCCAATTTACGTTTGACGATTTTGGAAGCATCAACGCCTTTTCGGGAGGTGCATCGGATCCCGACAGTCGCGTGGATTTTACACTTTCGATCAAAGTGACGGACAGTGATCTGATCGCGGGGGAGGCACATCTGCCTGCGGCAAAAATTTTGGTTACGGTAGAGCAGATCGACTAAAAGGAGAGGCTTTATGAGAGCAAAACAAAAAACAATTTTGATCCTTGCACTTGCCCTGATCCTCAGCCTTGCCTTGGCAACGGGATACGTGCTGGCACGCTATACGGTCACATGGGAAAAGGGTTTTGGATTACATATCTATCCCAAAAAGGATTCTTACGTGCTGACGGTGGGGGAGCTTTTGAACGGCAAATGGAATGCCGAGACGCAGCATATCGTATTTGGCTTGACCGCAGACCATGCTGACAAGGTTGAGGATGTGGAGGCCTTGCACGTTGGAAACGAGGCAGCCGATCTGGTTTATCTTTATTACGTAGAATCAACAAGGACCGCTTACGTTTTGGCAAAGAAGGAGATCGTTTTCCATGAGGACAGCTCGGGAATGTTCCAAAATCTTTCCACCGTACAATCGATCACGTTTGACAACCTGACCACCGCAAAGGTGACCGACATGGAAAGTATGTTTCAGGGTTGTACGGCGCTGACCATGCTGGATCTTTGTATTTTTGACACCTCGTCGGCGGTGAATATGCAAAAAATGTTTGCGTCCTGCACAAGCCTGACAACGGTGTTTGCCGACCGTAGCTTTGTTACGGAGAGCGTAACAAACTCCACCGATATGTTTTTGGAGGCTTACGTGCTGGAGGGTGGCAAGGGAACCCGCGTTTATCCCGTTGGAGAAACAACTACGACGCAGCCCCTGGACAAGATCAACGCGTGGCCAGACGGTATGGACGGCAAGGCGGGATATTTTACCGATAAAAGCCAAATGATATTTTTCCGCAGTAATCTGTTAAGACCCGAGGGCATGGGACAGACCTATACGGTCAACGGCACGTCTGCGTGGTTCACTCTTGCAAACGGCTTGGACAGCCTGACCGTTTCCAAGGAAAAGATCAGCTACTCCGTCAGTTATTTCATTGACAGCGGCGGCGTGTGGGAGGAGGTTCCCGAAAAAGCCGAAAGCAAAATTGTGGCAG
This sequence comes from Clostridia bacterium, assembly GCA_017624395.1. GTDB lineage: Bacteria > Bacillota > Clostridia > Oscillospirales > CAG-272 > UMGS1865. The sequence goes on along the minus strand of JAGANE010000319.1, from coordinate 8,716 downwards.
GCGGTCTTTACAGCGTGATCCCGCATACGGTCGCACCGATCACCGTATCGGGGGATACCTTTGACCGTATTAAGGTGGTTGCGACTGCCGTGGGTGTTGACAAGCCCCTGGAGGCAGTGTTTGAATTTGATTATTCTCCCATGACAATTTCCTATACGCTTGTGGATAACGTCATTTGCATGAAGGTATACACTGCAGATCTGGAGGGTAGCTTTGCCTTTACGTGGAAGAATGGCATCCTTCCCGATGCGTCGGATCCCAACGGCATTTTGCAGGCGGCTGATCCTGCGGCAAAAAAGCTGATTGCCCCTTTGAACGCATATACCGTTTATGAATTTTGCTTTGTGATCTCGGACGTGGATCTGTTTAACACCGTGAAAGCCGACCCTGAGGCGCAGATGCCCTTGACGGTGTCGGTGGAGAAAACGCCTTAATTTTCGTTGATCTTCTTTGATTGATCTGATTCCATTCCCCTTGAAAGGAAAACAAGCTATGCAAAAACGTAAGAGCTTTATTTTTAAAAGATTGCTTTGTATCGTCCTTTGCCTTGCGATGGTGATCCCCGCAATCTATATCCCCGTGCTTGCCGATACTGCCCAAACGGGGAGCGGCAGCTCCACGGGAACCGTACCGCACGTCTCGGACGAGAGCTATTCGGTGGGTGGTGTTACCTACAATATCAACCGTAGTACGAGATATCTCGGAAACCGTACCTATGAGATCCAGATGACGCTGGATTCGTCGATCTCGCTCAAGGATTACGCCGTAAACCGTGATTTTTCCAAAAACGGATATTTTACGGTGCAAAAGAACGGATGGTACCTGTTGGAGCTTTGGGGCGGCAACGGATCGGAGGGACAGGACTGTATTCAGCTTTCCTTTGCGCACACTCCCGGACTTTATCCCGGCGGTGACGGCGGTACGGGCGGCTACGTCTATGCCAAGGTGTACATAAAGGCAGGTCAGACGCTGGTGTATAGCATTGGTACCAACGGTACGCAAAGTGAATCCTTTGACGATGCCGGAGGCGGAGCCAACGGTGATGGCGGTACGCACGGTGAGTCGGGAAGCTACAAGGTTGGCGGTGGCGGAGGCTACTCGGCGTTCTATCTCTTGGAGGAGGAGGACAATTTTGATCCCGCCTGGGTGACCGAAACCGAGGTGAATCTTCCCGAGACGGTTCGTCTGTCACGTTATATCATGATTGCCGGTGGCGGAGGAGGCGGTGGCGCGGGCTGCGGCTCGATCGTCATCAACGGAGATATTTCCGAGCCGGACGGTGGTGATGCGGGGCGTTGTACCTCAAGTGCCATTACGTTGGGCGAGGGATATGACGTTCCCGGCTACGTATATGCAGGCTGGGACGGCGCGTCCAGCGGTACCTCTACGGCTTACGTAGGGCAGGGCGGTGCCGTGATACCGGGTGAGTGTTGCAGCACCTGGCTTAACGTTACCGATTCCTCCAAGATGCCCAACGACTGGTCGGGGCTTGCCAATCCCGATGCCGAGCCGGGTGCGGGCGGATCGGGAAACTTCCGTGGTGGCGCAGGCGGTGCAGGCTTTGCGGGCGGCTCGGGCGGTATCATGGCGAGTGCCATCAGTGCGGCGCACGTTGGCGGCGGCGGCGGTGGATCCTCGTTTATTGCCGCAAGCATCAATGATAGAGCAGTTGTTCGCTCGTTGGATTCCGAGGCATCTTATTTCCTGCGCGGCTTTAGCAACAAGCCTGCCAATGCAATCGACGGCGGTGCGGCACACATCACATATCTTGGTGATGAGAGTGATATTGATACAAGTACGCTGATCAAAAACGTGACACTTACCACACAAATCAGCAAATATTTTGACGTTGTTACGGCGGTTTCCATCGTCAAGGAGGGCTCTGCCTCTAATACGTTGGCAAGTCTTGACGACGGTAGCAATTTGATGACTGTGTCGGGTGCCGATAGCAACGGCTACGTTACGGTGACGGCGTCGGGGCTTAGTATTCGTCCCGAATCGATCTATGCGGGGCAAACGAGTATTGTAAGACTTCGCGTGCGTGCCAAAGCAGGCATGTTGGGCGGTAACGACGTGGAGATGATACGGCATACCGTCGACGGTGTGGTGATGAAGTTCCAGCGTCCCGATGATTTGGCATGGGATCAGCTAAAATCCAAGCCCGAAAACAACTATACGCACAACTACGTCAACGTGCCGTTGGATGCCAAGATGGTAACCCATTCGTATACCAGCAGCAATATTACAAAATCCTACCTTGTTTCCTCCTTGTATGAGGATAGCTATTCGGGTGTGCGCAGCTCGGTCAACAGGGGAACAAATACCTCTTTGAATTACGCTTTTATCGCAAATATCAGTACATACACGGTCAAAAATCCAAACGGAACCGTACTTTCAAGCTCGTCGTCCGTGACTCCCACGGCGACTACCAAATATACGGTTTCTTACGTAGTGACGGTAAAAGCCGAAGCGACGGCGGCGTGTACGGTAGGTCCTGCCATTCCAAAGGAAAGCACCATTACGGGCACGGCGGTGATCTCCATCGTGTTGCCCGATACGTCGGTATTAAACGGCTTGACGGTCAGTGGCTATAAAACTTTAGGCTTTGAGGACGGCGCGTACAAGCTGGGAGTGGGTGTGGAGCAGCTGAGTGATGATTTTGTAAGCGTTGGATCCAAAACAACTTTTACATTAGCCGATGATCAAGAGTATGAGTGGTCTCCTCCTACCGCCGGTTGGTATTATATCCAAGCTTGGGGAGGAAATGGACAAGGTAGTGGGGCTTCTCATGTTAATAGATCCTCTCTGAAAGAACACGGCTTGGGGGCGCGCAGTGCAGGCGGCGTGGGTGGATATGTCAGTGGCTTTGTATATTTGACAACCGACGATATTATAACTTATAAAGTTGGGGTGAATTCAACTACGCCGACTACGGCTATGAATAACCAAAGTACTTCAATTTCATGTAGAGGCAACAACTGTTCGTGGACAAACGGTGTAACAGGAGCGACGGCAGATGCATATATTGATATCTATGGTTCAGTAGCTTCCGAGGGTTGGGTTTATACTGCCGGAGGTAAGGGTGGTACATATACATCAATAGAACTGAACGATAAATATTTGTTTATAGCAGGGGGCGGAGGCGGAGCAGGTGGATCAGGAGCCGCCGCGACTACGGGCAGTAAGGTTGACGGTGAAAGTGGAGAGACCGGTGGAACCAATAAGGATCCCACAATTGCCGAGGATAGACAAGCCGATTTAAATGCCTATAACGGTGAAGATGGAAATGACGGTTTTGCTGAGGCAGAATATAATTTTTTGGGGGGATCTGCAAATGCGAACCCTTACGAAGGAAATGGTGATCGGGGAGAAGCCGGTGCTAATTTTACCTACATTGAAACTGTAACGGGATACGATGAAGCCGATGCAACAAATAAACCATCTAAAACCGCACAACTGTATTCCGAAAGCCTTTCCACTAGCAGACCTAACGGCAAAAACGGACAAATAACAATTACCTTGTTAGAATCCAAAGACAGTAGTGATGCGCTTAATGCGCTTTACGATCTTTCTGCCAACGGTACGATCTCGCGCTATTTTGACGTTGAGAGCATTGAGATGGAGCAGGCTTCTGTGAAGGCTACCTCCAGCGTTGAAACTACCAACGATGACGGTAGCAAGACCGTCATTTACAAAAACAGCAACGGCGAGGAAATTTCTCGCTTTACCTACAAGCTTTCGCAAACCACACTTTCGGACGGAACTCCCGTGACGGAATGGGTGGTAGGTGATACACAATATATTCCCAAAACCGTTAAGTCGTCCTCGGTTAAGCAGGATGCTTCGGACGATCTCATGTGTCATCAATCCTCGCTCACCTTTACGCTCAAGCTCAAGCCCAAAGAGGGCTTTTTGGGCGGCAACGATGTGCCGTTGGTGGCGTATGACGAGAACGATCCCACACTCAACGACACCAGCGAGGGGGATCCATATTACGGTGTTTGTATCGGGCAACGCGGGCAAACAATGAATCTGCGGCCCAAGGAACCCACCGATTTTGCCAACGTGGCGATGAATTACGATCTGTTGGAGATCTTTGAGACGCAGGATACCACCATACGTCTTGGCGATAGCGTGGAAAACACCTCGCTTTATACCTTTGTGCCGCCTACCTATGAGGGTGAGGATGCATGGAAAGCGGAGTTTGTGGAGTTTATCGCGCCTGCGACAGAGACCTATCAGCCCGATAAGACCACGACCTATGATCTTACGGCAACTCTAAAGCCCAAAACCGAGGCAGAAAGCGCGATCGCAACCATCGAGAGTGCGTTGGATCCCTTGACTTGCACGCTCCCCGCAACGGTTTACGTGGAGCTTCCCGTTACCTACAACCTCACCAATCTCTCACCCTCCGGCACGCAGTGGGTGCTTTACGGCACACCGATTGACGAGACACTTTATCCCGATGCGGGCTACAACCTGCCAACGGACGTATCGGTGACCTATACAAACAGCGGCAACGCCGTGGCATATCAGTTTGAGGGGGGGCTGCTCTCGGTTGAGGGCTCCTTGGTGACTGAGCCGATCACCGTGACGGCAAGTGCTACCGTCAAGACCTACAACGTCTATTTGCAATACGTCTCCGAAAAGGAGTATGATAGCAATACTCCCATGACCACCGAGACCTTTGCGGGCATTGCGGCAGGCTCGTCGCTTGCAGAGGTTTGGGCAAGGGCTAATGCGATTACGGCAGGAATGCCACTTTACGAGGGCTATCAGTTTGCTTTCCAATCCGACGTGGACGATCCCTCTACCAATGAGATCGAATATCGCGAGACGATGCCCGCGCACGATCTGTACATTGTGGGAACGTATGAAAAACTTCTTTACGGTCTGACCATTCACTACGTCAAGACAAACGGTGAAAAAGCGGCGGACGATTACAACGGATACGTTTATTACGGTGATTCCTATGCAATCACTTCTCCCATCGTTGAGGGTTACCGCGCGGATCAGTTGGTGGTGAGCGGAACGCAGGGAAGTACACAGAATGAGATCACAGTCACCTATACGCAATCCCAAAACGAGCTTGTGATCCTTTACGTCAAAGCCGACGGCACGCAGGCGGCGGAGCCTTACTTTGCCACTGTGGAGGTCGGCACGGTCTATTCGGTTCCATCTCCCAACATTACGGGATATCTTCCCGATATAGAGACCGTGACGGGAGAGATGGTGGAAAACGGTGTTACGGTAAAGGTGACCTATACTCCCAAAACCTACGAGTTGAATCTGATCTATGCCTATGAAAAAGGCGATTATCCCGACGCACCGCTGAACGGCGTTGATCTGTCGGGGGCTACGATGAACGCCGATCTGCCGCGCAAGGTAGAGTTTGACAAGGCGTACACCTATAACCCCGACACGCAAAGCTACGAGGGGCTTCCGACACCCAAGCTTGCGGGCTACGTCTTTGTAGGTTGGTACACAGACGATGAATGGACGCAGGCTTTGGATGAGGGCAATACCGTGGTTGGCGTGGCAGAGGACACCCTTGTAGAAAATGGCGGAACGATCACGCTTTACGCCAAGTGGAAGCCCCAATCCTTCCGTCTTGTAGTGGAATTTGTGTTAAACTATACCGAGGGAGACTTTTTGCCCGACGGTGCGCAGACGGTTTTGGACAATGCCTATTATTCGGCAGAGCATGAATTTGGCAGTGCGGTTTCGATCACGATTCCTCAAATTGAGGGATACACCCCCTATTTGTATTATCTGACCTCGGATCAGGATGCCATTGAGGTGGATCCGTATGCCTTGACCATGCCCGGTCAGAACCGTAAGATCATTGTCACATATGCGATCAATACCTACACGGTCAGCTTTGTCGATGCGACGAATGCAAGCAACGTCAAAAATGCATACGTAGAGTATTCCGACGGAGATACGAGCAGCGAATTTGACGCCTTTTCCGCAAAGACATGGGAAACGGTGACAGGTGTCAGATACAATGAGATTCCCACCTACACCAAAGCAACGCCCACGCATAGCACTACCGAGCGTTATACCTATACGTTTGTGAGGTGGTCGGGAGAGGACGAAAATGGGGTACTTCCCGTTGTCAGGGCAAACGTGACCTACTACGCTTGCTACGATGCTACGGAGAATGTCGTTGGTGTGACGTGTGGTTCGTCTACAAAATACTATACCGACGTTACTCAAGCGATTGCCGCTGCCGAGGAGTATCTGAACCAAACGGGGTCTGCTTGTACGTTAAAATTCCGCCGCAATGCGGGAAACGTGCAGGAGATCGACCTTGATCAATATGGAAGGTTGATTTTTGGCAATATCTATACGGGAACCGCCAATCGCACGGTTTACATTGACCTCAACGGTTTGACACTTTATACCTCCAATTCGGTTGCGGTAGACTGTACGAACAACGGGTATTTTACCTTGAATTTTGTCAAGGGGGCGACCAGTGCTGCAGGCGGAACGATTCGTGTCAGCGGTACGGGTGACGTCACGGCAATTGATTTTAAATCGCGCACGTTGGAGTTTGACAGTGCGATTACCGTGGAGGCAATTTCCGCAAATGGAAACGCGACGGCAATCAACTACGATGTGACTTATTCGGGGTATTATCTCTATCTTACGCAAAATATTACCGTGAGCGCACAAGCCGATCACGGAACTGCCGTGGCAATTGCTTTGCCCAAAACTACTACCTACGTTCCTGTGGTTTCGGGTTCTTCCTCGTATAAAAACGCAACACTCTCCGCCTGCGGCAAGACCGCCTACGGTATTTATGCTCCCAACGGTTATACACTGACCAATTGGTACGGGGATGTGAACGCCGAGGGCGTTGGTGGTACAGATGCCTTTGCTTGCGGTATTTACGGTGTTTCAACGGAGATTTTGAAAAACGATTTTGAAATTACAGTCAATTCTACGGGAGAAGGGTACGGAGTGATCCTGCCTGCAACGCAAAGAATTGACGGGGTTGTCATTGCCGTAAATGCCAACGAGGCGGTTGGAATTCAAGTACAAAACGGTACGACACTTCAAATCGGTTCCTCTGCATTTGAAATGGACGTTACGGGGACTCAACGTGCCGTTGGCATGGAACTGCAGAGCGGCGCGACGTTTACCAATTCCATTAAGAACAGTAAAGTGATCACCGTGCTTTCGGGCGGCGATGCTTACGGTGTTTGGAATGAGGGAACGATTGCATCGATCGGGCTTTCTCTTAAGGTGGATGCTGCAAAGAATGCCTACGGCTTGTACAACAACGGCGGTAGCGTAACGGGTGGCACCTCGGGTGTCAGAAACAATTTCACCGTTGATGCAAACGTTTCGGGAACCGATCCCTCGATCAAGGGCTACGGCTACGGAATTTACAGTATCGGCGGCTCGGTTGGCTCTTTGGATGCTTACGTTTCCCAGGGCGTGATCGCAGGCTCTGACTACGGCATTTACTGCGAGGACGGCAGTATCTACGTTTCGGGCTTTGACCTTTATTTTAAGGGCAAGGACGGGGACAGGAATGCTGCTTTGGTGGGTGCAACGATCTACCCCGAGCATTACGTTGCCGAGGCGGTAGACGCGGCACACGCAGGCTATTACCGTTTGGCGACGGATGTGACGATCACCTTTGTAGATCCTTCCGATGAAGGCGAGGAGAAGGATGTGATTCTTACCACCATTACGTTGCCCAATGCTGCTGTTGTGACGGCTCCCGATGATCCCACCAAGTGCGGCTATACCTTTGACGGATGGTACTCCAATAGGACAGCGACAACTGCGACCACTGTTCCCACTTCGATGCCGGGTGAGGATTTGATTTTGTATGCGGGGTGGGAGATCGTGGTGTACAAGTATGCATTGGATGCAGGTGCGCCTCCCGCAGATACCCCCGCAAGAGAACCCATTACGGTGATATTCCATAAAAATTATCCTGAGACAAATCCTAAGGATTCCGCTGCGCAAAATATAACCGTAACCTATAGCGGAGATTCATCGGTGTTTGCTGAGGTAAGAGATTTAACATATGTGCCGAATAGTAGTAATAACCCACTTTGTATTCATCGCGGTTGGTATAAAAACTCAAGTATTACATCCGCAAATTACGTTCCTTTAGACGATAGTGACGCGATTTATGCGTTGGATACCGATGACGATAAGATTGTTCATTTGTATGCGGGATGGAAGCAACTTTGGGCACGGAAAAATCATGCTGCATTTGATACGAATAGAGATACAGCAATTACTATTTCAGGCGATAGAGGTTATCTTTATTATGCAGTTCCTTATGCTGGAGATTACAAAATTACCCTTCAAATGAAAAGCGGTCAAGGACAGTTGGGTGGATTGATTTATAATTATTCCAGTAACGCTGGCGCGGTTTGTAAAGAGGGAAGCAATGATCCTTTAGAATGGGAAGGTAAAAGTAATTCAGTATCCAGTACTACAACACAAGTATACACTGCTTATGGTTGCCAACCCGGAGATATAATTTCGTTTATTTGGAGACCCACCACATCGGGAACTTTTAATCTTTACATCAGCGACCTGCCAGATGGCGCACCGTCCGGTAGCGGAGGTGCTCCCATTGAGATCCTTACCTACACCGTTGAGGACGGTGAAAACGGCGTTGTAACGCTTCCGATCTCTACGGCAAATGACGATCCCTCCAAGCGCTTTGCAGGATGGCAGATCG
>JAGANE010000318.1 GCA_017624395.1 Clostridia bacterium | reverse complement strand
TTGGTGGTCCCTGACACCTATCGGCAGTACCTACCGTCTGTCGATAAACTTTGTCTAACCACAATAAAAAATTCAGTGAAAGTTTTGAAGGGGTTTGGGGAAACTTTTCCAAAAGTTTCCCCAAGAAAACCGCGCCCCCAAAAAACGCGTCCCCCAATCAGCACCCCTTAAGTCCGTGTCAACACTGCCACGCGATCGTTTCCGCCGTAGTCCTTGACGATACGGCAATTGGGGAAGCCCGCGTTGGCGCCGATCTGCCGCAGGTCGTCCGCTTGATCGTAGCCGATCTCAAACAAAAAGAACCCGTTGGGCTTCAGATGATGCGAAAGCTCCTTGATAATCCTGCGATAAAAGATCAATCCGTCTGCACCGCCGTCCAAAGCCGCACGCGGCTCGGCATCAATCTCGGGAGCAAGAGATTCCAGATCCCCCGCCCGAATATAAGGCGGATTGGAGAGGATGGCATCAAAGCTTGCAGCTTTGGGAAGGCAGTTTGTCTCCAACAAATCGGCACAAAGCGGCACAAAGCGCTCCCGCACCCCATTGCGACGGGCGTTCCGCTCGGCAATTGCCAGCGTGTTGGGGAACTTTTCCACCGCCATGGCAGTGGTATCGCCTCGCTCGGCAAGCACCGAGACGGCAATACAGCCGCTCCCCGTGCAAAAATCGGCAAAATGCGCTCCTTGGGGCAACAAACGGATCGCCTCCTCCACAAGGATCTCGGTATCCGCGCGCGGGATCAGACAATCGGGGGAGACCTCGTAGGTCTGTCGGTAAAACTGCCATTGACCGATCAGATATTGCAGGGGGTAGCGCTGTTCCCTGCGCTCTGCCGCGGCATCAAGTCCTGCACAGTTATAATCGCGATCGCCAAAAAGACGAACCTTTGCGGCATTCACACCACAAAAATGCTCTATCAGCAGTGCGGCATCCCATTCGGCATTCTCAATGCCCGCATTCAAAAGCCGCTTGCAAAGCTCGTGATAGGTCATTACGCTTTCCCTCCCCTTTCTTTTCTGCTTTTCGCTCTTTTCTAACTTATATATTATCACAAAATGAGTGAAAAGGAAAGAGTTTTTAAAAAAAAATAAAAAATTTTTGCATTTCCTCTTGAAATTTTCAAAAAAAATGGTATACTGTAATTAAGTATCGTTATTTTCCCTTTGGAAAGGAGATCAATTCCCATGGAAAATCAAAATATTGTGGTCGTAAAAAAGAAAAGCACGTTTTGGACGGTTGTTAAAATCCTGCTTATTGTGGGCGCCGTCTGCTTGGTTGCCGCAAAAATTTATCAAAAGTTCTTTAAAAAGAAGACCGTAGAGGTTTTGGAGGACGCAGACGATTTGGCTGCTTTGGATGCCGCCGACGAAGTCCCCACCGAAAATGTTGTTGAGGCTGAGGAGACCTTTGAGGTTCCCGCCGAGGCTGTGATTGCAAATGCCGAGGATATGGAGGACACCGCCCCCGTGGCAGAGGTGTAATCCAATCCAACCAAAGCGGCTTCCCGTTTTGTGCGGGCAGCCGTTTTTTGCGTAAAAACGAAATAAAAAAAGGAGATTTTGATTCCTATGGCAAAATATAGAAGAGGCAGGATCAACGACGAGATCCAAAAGGAAATGTCCGCCATCCTGCGCAAGGTCAAGGATCCCCGCGTCAGCGACGCCTTTATCAGCATTACCGCCGTTGATTGCACCGCCGACCTCAAATATGCAAAAATATACTATTCCGCACTGCAGGGCGATGCCAAAGAGGTTGCTGTGGGACTAAAGACCGCAGGCGGCTTTATCCGCCGTGAGCTTGCCCGCACGCTCAACCTGCGCATTACTCCCGAGCTGACCTTTATTGCAGACACCTCGATCTCTTACGGTGCGCACATTTCCTCGATTTTGGAGGGGCTGGAAATCACCCCCGACGAGGAGCTTGACGAGGACGGAAATCCCATAGACAAGGACGGAGAGCGTGATGACTGATTTTCGCCCCCTCTCCTTTGACGAAGTGCTTGACCGTCTCTGCACGGTAGCCGATACGCTGATCCTCTTTCACCGCAACCCCGACGCCGATGCCGTTGGCTCTGCCTTTGCCTTAAAGCGGATCCTTGCCGACCTCGGCTCTCGCGCATGGTGCGTCTGCTCCGACGAGCTTCCAGCGCGCCTTGCCTTTTTGACTGACGGGGAGCAGGAAAGTGTCCTGCCTGCATCGATCCCCAACGATCTGGAGATCGCACGCATCATCAGCGTGGACACCGCCTCCCCCGCACAGCTCGGCACGCTTTACGAGCTTTACGCCGATCAGATCGACATGATGATCGATCACCACGGCACGGGAGAGCCTTACGCCGACCACTACGTTCTTCCCGATGCTGCCGCAACGGGTGAGATCATGTTTGATATTGCAAAGCAGCTTGCCGCAGAGGAGCGCATCTCGGTCAGCAATGTGCTTTGTACCGATCTTTACGCCGCCATCAGCTCGGACACGGGCGGCTTCCGCTTTTCCAACGTCACGCCCGAAACACATCAGCGTGCCGCCGAGCTTTTGGAAAGCGGCGTCGATGCTGCAGAGATCAATCACCTGCTGTTTGATTGCAAAACGCAGGATCAGCTGCGCGCGCAAGCTGCGGGAATTTCCAATCTGCACCTCTTTGCAGACGGAAAGATCGCGGTCATTACCTTCCCCTTTGCACTCAAAATGGCACTGGGACTTTCCGATGCCGATCTGGACGGGCTGGTAGAGATCGCGCGCTCGATCGCGGGCGTCAAGATTGCAATTTCCCTGCGTCAGCCCAAGGCTGAGGGCGTTTTTCGCGCCTCGGTTCGTGCCTCCTGCAGCTATGACGTCTCGGCGCTGTGCGCCAAATTTGACGGTGGCGGACACGTGCGTGCCGCAGGCTGCACCATCACTGCGGCAGATACCGACGAAGCCATGCAAAAGCTGGTCTCTGCCATCAAAATTGAAAATCTTTGAATAAAACTCCTCCCATGCGGTAATGCTGATAGCATCACAAACCAAAATGGGAGGATTTTTATCATGCAAAAAAGATTACTTATCGCAACCTTTGTTCTCTGCGGCGTTCTGCTGTTTGTCGGACTGTTCCCCGTTCACGGCGAGGAACAGATCTACGACACCGTTGTGCGCCTGCACGTGCTTGCCAACTCGGACAGCGACGAGGATCAGGCACTCAAGCTCCGTGTCCGCGATGCCGTTTTGGAGGTCACCGCACCTCTGTTGACCGATTGCAAAACACAGGATGAAGCCAAAGAGTGCCTCGAAGCACACGCCGACGAGATCCGTACCGCCGCCGAGGGTGTGATCGCCGCCGAAGGGCGCACCGACACCGTCAGCATTCTGCTTGACCGTGAAGAATACCCCGAGCGTGACTACGACAGCTTCTGCTTTCCCGCAGGAACCTACCTCTCTCTGCGCGTTTGTATTGGAGAAGCCGAGGGACAAAATTGGTGGTGCTGCCTCTTTCCCCCGCTTTGCCTTGGTACCGCAACCGCCTCAACCAAGGACGCCGAGGAAGAATTTATTGCCGTGGGTCTGACACCATCGCAATATAAAATCATCACCGAAAGCGAAAAGCCCGTCTATAAGGTGCGCTTTAAAATTTTGGAGGTCTTTCAAAGCCTTTGGTAACCTGTGCAAGCAGGACGCAGGAGACGCGGGGACGCGTTTTTTCGTGGGGGAGCTTCTTGACCAAGAAAAAACACGTCGCAAACGCCGTGTTAGAAGTGGCAAAGCCACTTCGCTCCCCCACACCCCCGCAAGAACTTTCACTGAATTGTTTTTATTGTGGTCAGATAAAGTTCATTCGTAGCCGCATAGGTACTGCCGACAGGCGTCAGGGGCCACCAACCCTGCCGCCTCTCCCGAGAAAGTTACTCTTGCCATGACAAAGCTAATTTAAGCCTTCCCCTCAAAGGGGAAGCCTGACGGCACGATTGCCAAGGCAATCTCACGGTGGCAGCCGCTTGCCGGCTGACGGATGAGGTGATAAAAACACCACTTGCAACGCAAAATATCACACTGCCCTTTCCGCGTCATCCTGAGCGGAGACCGCCCAAGATCTCGCTTCGCCTACGGCTCGCGCTTTCGTGCAAGCACGAAAGTTCGGCAAGCTCAAGATGACACGGGCGGTCGCAGTCGAAGTTTTGCAGAGTGAGGAACGAACGGCGCAAAACCGACCGAGTAAAACGAGGGAGGGATCTATTATGGCGCTTTCTTGGCTTGCCATCTGAAAAGTATCTTTGACGATGGAAAATATACTTTCCACTTGCCGCTTGCGGCAAAATATCATACTTCTCGGACAGCGAAGTATATCATTGCCCTTTCTGCTCTCCCGAAAAAGTTAGCTTTGATGTGATAACGATTACTTTAGTAAATTTTAATATTCCAACAAATCTGTCCTTTTTCGCAGAAATGCTTGACATCGTTTTATCGAAATGGTAAAATGTTAAAAGCGGTGCAAGCAATTACGGCTGACATCATAAAAAGGAGAAAGACCATGAGATTTGATCAAAAGTGGATGGGCAGAAACTGCCAAAAAAATCCGGAGCAGTGGTTCCAGGCTCAGGTTCCGGGCAATATCCAACACGATTACGCAATCTTTCATCAATTTGAGGATTGGAATTACTCCGATAACTACAAGCAATTTCTTCCCCTGGAGGACGATCACTGGGAATACAGCACCGTCCTTTCATACGACAAAAAGGACGGCGAGCGCGTATTTTTTGTCAGCGGGGGAATTGATTACAAATACGAGGTTTTGATCAACGGCAAAAGGATCTATTTTTACGAGGGCATGTTCAAGGGCTTTGAATTGGATCTGACCGAGCATCTTTGCCAAAAAGAAAATGTTTTGACCGTACATATCTACCCCCACCCCAAAAGCACGGGCGGCAGACCCGACACGCGCGACGAGGCAGACGACTGCTGCAAGCCTCCCCTTTCCTACGGCTGGGATTTTAACCCCCGTCTGCTCAATTCGGGCATGTGGGAGGAGGCATATATCGAAACCCGTGCAAGCTCCTATATCGGGAACTGCGAGGTGCTTTCCAAGCTCTCCGACGACCTGACGTGCGGTACGGTCAGCTTTGATTTTTCCTGCGCAATTCCCTGCACCACCGCACTTTACGATGCCGAGGGCAACGAAATTCTGCGCGGAACCGACCGCAAGCTCACACTGCAAAATCCCAAGCTTTGGTGGTGCAACGGTCAGGGAGTGCCTTACCTTTACCGCTGGGTGATCCAAAACGAATACGAAAGCAAAAGCGGCTACGTCGGATTTCGCACTCTGAAATTGGTGCGCAACGAGGGCGCAGTCGATCCCCACGAATTCCCCAAGGGCAGATACGCCGCACCGATCACCGTTGAGCTGAACGGCAGACGCATTTTTTCCAAGGGCTCCAATTGGGTAGCCCCCTCCCTGTTTTGGGGGCTTTTGGACGAGGAGATTTACGACACGCACCTTCGTTTTGTGCGCGACGCCAACATGAATATGCTCCGTATGCACGCAGGCTCGGGGCGGGCAAAACGATTCTTTTACGATATGTGCGACCGCTACGGCATTCTGCTCTGGCAGGAATTTCCGCGTGCCTGCAACAATTACCGCGACACCCCGCATTACATGGGAATGCTGGAATCCGAAGCAATTGCAATGATCCGCGACCTCCGCCACCATGCGTGTCTTGCGCTTTGGTGCGGCGGCAACGAGCTGTTCAACGGCTGGTCGGGCATGGACGAGCAATCCCCCGCCCTGCGCTTGCTCAACAAGCTCTGCTATGAATATGACTACGACCGTCCCTTCCTCTTTACCTCCCCCTTGATCGGTATGGCACACGGCGGCTATACCTTTTGGGACAAATATCAGGGCGGAGAGGTGCTGGCGGCGTTCCAGAATTCGCATCGCACCGCCTACACCGAGTTTGGCATCCCCTCCATCACCGATGCAGGGCTGCTCAGAAAGGTGATCCCCGAGGACGAGCTTTTCCCCATCGGCAAAACCAAATCCTGGATCACTCACCACGGCTTTTACGCTTGGGGAGAGGAGCGTTGGCTCTGTCAGGACGTTCTTGGAATGTATTTTGCACCTGCCCGCTCGATTGAGGAATTGGTGGAGCAATCCGATTGGCTGCAGTGCGAGGGCTATCGCGGTGTCTTTGAGGAAATCCGTCGTCAGTGGCCGTACGCAAGCATGGCACTCAATTGGTGCTTCAACGAGCCGTGGACGACTGCCGCAAACAACACGCTCATCGCGTTCCCCTCTCATCCAAAGCCCTCCTATGAATTTGTCAAAAACGCACTCCGTCCCACGCTGTTCAGCGCCAAGATCCCATGCTTTACTTGGTACGAGGGCGACACCTTTGAAGCCGAGATATGGTTCCTCAACGATGCCCCCGATGCGGCAGAGGGAAAGGTTACGGTCACCCTGACATTGGGAGACGAAACCGTAACGCTGCTGGAGTGGAACGCAAAAACAGCGCCCAACAAAAATCTGCGCGGCCCCACGGTGCGCTATGCACTTCCCCTTTTAGAGAACGTAGACAAACTGATCCTTCGTTTGGAGGCGGAAAACGGCATGGCAAGCACCTACACCTATCAATACAAACCGAAAAAACGTAGAAAACCGATCAACATCCGTAACAACAACGGCGTCGAATGATGGATGGATGCATGATGATGATGCGGGGGAAGGGAAACTTCTTGCAAGAAGTTTCCCTTCCCCCGTCCCCTTTCTTTGGGAACTTATGATGTTTTTGATAAATTTTTTTGAAATTGCCATTTTTTTCACAATTTCCTATTGATAAATTTTGAGTTTTGTGTTATGATATATATGTATGGCATTTTTGAAACCGTAATTTAATGGAAAGGAATTTAAAACCATGACCTACAATAAGAAATCGATTGAAGACATTGTAATCTCTGCAGGACAAAAGGTATTTGTCCGTTGCGACTTCAACGTTCCCATGAAGGACGGCGTCATCACCTCCGACAAGAGAATCGTCGGCGCACTCCCCACCATCAAGTACCTGATGGACAAGGGCGCAAAGGTGATCCTTTCTTCTCACATGGGCAAGCCCCACGCCATCTTCTCCGCCAACTTTAAGCTTGACAAAAAGGAGCAGAAAAAGGTTGACGCACTGCCCGAGGCAGAGCGCGAGGCTGCTACCGCAGAGCTGAAAGCAAAGGCTCTTGCAAACGATCCCGTTAAATTCTCCCTCAAGCCCGTTGCCGACCGCCTCAATCAAGATCTCGGCGGCAAGGTTGCATTCGCCTCCGACATCATCGGTGACGACGCAAAGGCTAAGATCGCCGCTATGGAAAACGGCACCTGCGTGCTGATCGAAAATGTCCGTTTTGACGCACGTGAGACCAAGAATGATCCCGCATTTGCAAAGGCTCTTGCAGACCTTGCAGGCGAGGGCGGTCTGTTTGTCAACGATGCATTCGGTACGGCTCACCGCGCACACGCTTCCACCGCAGGCGTGGCAGATTACCTGCCCGCAGTTTGCGGCTACCTGATCCAAAAGGAGATCGGTGTGATGGGCAAGGCTCTGGCTGATCCCGCACGTCCCTTCGTTGCCATTCTCGGCGGCGCAAAGGTTTCCGACAAGATCGGCGTTATCAACAACCTGCTTGACAAGTGCGACACGCTCATCATCGGCGGCGGTATGGCTTACACCTTCTTTGCCGCAAAGGGCTACTCCGTCGGTACCTCTCTCTGCGAGACCGATAAGATCGAGCTTGCTAAGGAAATGATGGCAAAGGCAGAAGCAAAGGGCGTTAAGTTCCTGCTTCCCGTTGACAACCGCATCGGTAAGGAATACGACGAGAACACCGAAAACCGCGTTGTTGACTCCACCGCAATTCCCGACGGTTGGATGGGTCTTGACATTGGTGAAAAGACCGCTGCCATCTACACCGACGCCATCAAGGGTGCAGGCACCGTGGTTTGGAACGGACCGATGGGTGTTTCCGAGTGGAAGAACTTTGCAGCAGGCACCGAGGCAGTTGCCAAGGCTGTTGCTGAGTCGGGCGCAGTCTCCATCATCGGCGGCGGCGACTCCGCTGAGGCTGTTGAGCGTCTCGGCTTTGGTCCCAAGATGACGCATATCTCAACCGGCGGCGGCGCATCGCTTGAGTTCCTCGAAGGACTGGAACTGCCTGGCATCGCTTGCTTGCAGGATAAATAAGACTCTACCTATAAAACTGCGAGACTTCCTTATGAGAAGTCTCGCATAGGCTCGGGCTTTTCGTTGGGGGCATAGTACAAAAATGCAACTCCTTAATAATGAAGAGAAAGCACTTCGAGGACTTTTTTACTATTTCAAGGATACCCAACGCCGCTGTTCGGCAGACTCCAGCATAGCATCGAGAACCCGCTGTCCGTGAGCACCGTCCGAAAGCGTCGGAAACAAGGCGTCGCGATTGCCGTTGATTGCGTTGATAAATGCCTGCTCTTGGCACAGATAAAACTCCTTGGGAACCGCTACGGTTTCCATCTTGAAACTTTTGGGATCTCCCTCTCCAAAACATATTGTCAACACCGAAGGATCGTTCAGGTCGAAGGACAGTGCTCCTCTGTCACCGTATACGTCGTAACGAATCGTATTCTGGTGTCCGATAGCGCATCTCGTAATATGGAAGCACCCATCCGCACCGCAAGCGAAACGCGCGACAAAGCTGCAGCTGTCATCGGTGTTCACAGGCGCTACACCCTTGCCGTCAAGAGTCGGTCTTTCTTTTACAACGATTTGTGTTGTGGCGCAAAGCTCTACAATATCCCCTGCCAATAGCTGTGCCAGGTCGATGAGATGAGAACCGAGATCGCTCAACACACCGGAGCCCGCCTTTTCTTTTTCAAAACGCCACTCCAGCGCCCTTCCTTGCCAAAAAGCACTGCTTTTCAAATACGCCACGTTCAGCCCCACAATATTGCCAAGCTTTTTCTGATCTACAAGATGCTTCGCATATCGCACCGCGGGCATAAAGCGATAAGAAAAGCAAGCCATACCTAAAGCAGCGCTTTTCTTCTCCGCCGCAAGAACCTCGAGTGCTTGTTCATAATTCATTGTCACAGGCTTTTCAAGGTTTAGAAACTTTCCCGCCGCCAGCACCGCCTTCGCCATTTCCGCATGGAGATAGTTCGGCGTACAGATCTCAACTGCATCCACCTCAGGGTCTGCAATCAGATCCCGATAATCTTTGTAGCACTTCTCTGCCGGGACGCCCGCTCTTGCGGCAGTCCGTTCAAGCGCCGCAGGATCCACGTCGCACAGAGCAACGATCTTCGCATCAATGCACTCCAAAAGCTCTTTGATATGTTTTCCATTGGCAATTCCGCCTGTTCCGATAATTCCTACCCGTACTGTTCCCATATACAATCTCCCTTCTATCAAGGATGGAACTCATCCGAATGGTCAACCACCCTAATGCTTTCATAAGGCGTTTTCACTTGCCCGAGCGTAGGCTTTGGCCCCTGGGAGGGTTTCGCCCAATCCACGGCGTTGGCTAATATCTGGCGAATATCGCTGCGATAGTAGGTCGGATACGCCTCATGACCGGGACGAAAATAAAAGATTTTACCAAGACCGCGCCGCCAACACGCGCCGGATCGGAAGACCTCACCGCCGGCGAACCAGCTGATAAACACAAGCTCGTCCGGCGTGGGGATCTCGAATCTTTCGCCGTAGGTCTCCTCCTGATCAAGCTCGATGTATTCGGGAAGATTACGCGCAATCGGGTGCGCCGGTTCGATTACCCAGACACGTTCCCTTTCGTCATTTTCGCGCCATTTCGAACGGCAACAGGTTCCCATCAATTTCACAAAAGGCTTACACAGATGGGAAGAATGAAGCACGATAAATCCCATGCCGTCAAGCACCCGTTGGCGAACCCGCTCCGCAACCTCGTCCGGAACCTTCGCGTGGGCAACGTGTGACCACCATATCAAAACATCGGTTTGATTAAGAGTTTCGTCATCTAGGCCGCACGAAGGCATATCCAAGGTCGCAGTAGTGACCTCAAAATCCGGATAAGCAAGCAACCCCTCCGCGATCGCGCCATGGATTCCGTTCGGATATATTTTGCCGATCTCGGCACTGCTTTTTTCATGAATGTTCTCATTCCATACAAGAACTCTGATCTTTTCCATATGCTACTCCCTATATATTGAATTAATATCATTCTCACCGTGTGAATGCGATAAGCCTTTGATAATCCGTAGGATTCATACCCGTTACCTTTTTGAATACGCGGCAAAAATAGGATGGATCATTGTATCCTAACAGCTCCGAAAGCTCTGCAACCGAATACTCGGCTCTCTCCATCAGATCCTTTGCGCGCTCAATCTTCATTTGCATTCGATATTCCGTTGGAGACATGCCCGCATATTCACGGAATATGCGTCTGAAGTACGCAGGCGTAACAAAGCACAGCTTGGCGATCTCCTCTATGCTAAGAGTCTGCTTTTCGTCCTTTTGCAGATATTCAATGCCTTTTTGAATGACAGCGAACCCCTTATGCCCGATACTGTTTTTTTCCGCCTTGACCCCAAGCAGGCAAAGCAAATTCAAAAGATCGCGCCGAATACTCAACCACGGCTTGCATGGGCGATTGTATTCACAAACCAGTTTCAAAATCAACTCTGTAACCGTTCTGTCCTTCAGATCCGGATCCATAACGTAAATATGATCCGCCAGCGAAAAATACTCTCCGTCGCAAAGGCAAAATTCAATCAACACCGTGGAAATATCCGCCGCTTGATCGTGAAAGGTCACCTCGTATACAGAACCCTGCGGAATATATACGAGCGCATTTTTCGGTACTTCCTTTTTACTGTTATCCGGAAGCAAAAAGCTACCGGACGTGCCGCAAAACCACAAAAATGCGCTTTGCTTGCGCGGATTTTTCATGATAAACGTCCGTTCTTTCTGCCAATATTGATTCATTGCAAAAATGGAGTCAACATGAAAATCCTTTAGTGTCAAGAGATCCTCAAGTCCGACCGTTTTCATACAGTTCACCTCCGCCGACTTCACTAAGATAATTATAACATTTTTTGCTAACTATGTCCATTCATAAACCGAAACACTATCTGCACTTTTCGATACTGCTGAAGGTGATGAATGGTACAAAATAAAGCATATAATAACCGTGTTGTTTAATTTTTGGGGGATCAAACGGTTCGTTTCATATTGCGCGCAAGAAATCGTCGCACCTTCGAGTCCAAAAAGTCGGAGAAAAGGTGCAATGGTGAAAGGGGGTGTTTTTCACCTCAAAAAAACGAAAAGCCCTTGATTTACAAGGACTTTTGTGTTAGGGTGCAAAATGTAACTTATTAAAAAGAAGATTTACGAAGCAAATCAACCATACTTTTTCACTATTCACTATTACCTCTTACTTAAAATTCCGTACACGCCAATTTAGTGAAAAGTGAAGAGTGAAAAAGTAATAAGTAAAAATTCCGTACACTTGCGTGTACGGAATTTTTTGAGTTACCCCAACAATATTGAACCTTTAATTCCAATGAGAAACCTTATATTTCTTTCCCATAGCTTTCTCATTGAAAGTGATATAAGAACGTTTTCTGCATTTCAAGATCAGTCG
>JAGANE010000317.1 GCA_017624395.1 Clostridia bacterium | reverse complement strand
TCATACCGCCCCGTGAGGTTTTGGGAAAATAAGTTCCAGCGAAAAACGGCTTCTGATCTGCCGTCATAAAGATGCTGGTGGGCCAGCCGCCGCTTCCCGTGAAGGCTTGACAGACCGCCATATAGACACTGTCAATGTCGGGACGCTCCTCTTTATCAACCTTGATGGATATAAAATATTTATTCAAAATCTCTGCCATTTCTTCGTCCTCAAAGCTCTCGTGAGCAAGCACGTGACACCAATGGCACGCACTGTATCCGATACTTAAAAATATGGGCTTGTCCTCCCTTGCCGCGAGTTCAAACGCCTCGTCGCACCAAGGATACCACTCCACGGGATTATCCTTGTGTTGAAGTAAATAGGGGCTTGTTTCCTTTGCCAATCGATTGCTCATATCTTCACCTCCGTTATCTCTTTTATTTTCGGCATTTCCGAAGTGATCTATACGAGATTTTGACAGGTATGTAAGACCCGAAAATCACAAATACTATTCATATCACAAATCGGAGGTAAAAAGATGACGAAAGACGGAATGCCGGTTGGCTTTGCTATGGCGCTTGCGATGAATCCCGAAGCTATGCAGAAGTTCGGAACGCTCAGCGAGGAACAAAAGCAACAGATCATCGCAGGAACACACGCGGTAAAAAGCAGAGATGAGATGCGTCACTACGTGGATTCTCTGGTAAACGGCAAGTGATGAGTATGGATTCTATTTGGGAAGATACTGCAAAGCGTGTGCATTTTGATGCTTTGAGTAGCAATAAAAACACCGACATTTTGATCATCGGAGGCGGGATCACGGGGATTTTATGCGCCTATAAGCTAAAAAATGCGGGCGTGGATTGTATACTGGTCGAGGCGAATGAGATCAGCGGTGGTATCACAAAAAACACCACGGCGAAGATCACTTTGGGGCACGGTTTGATCTACGACAAAATGATCAAACGCTTTGGTGAGGATAAAACACGCCTTTACATTGACGCACAAAACAAAGCAATCAAAGAATATGCTCGGCTTTGTGAAAAGATCGATTGCGACTATGAAACGCGGGATAACTACGTATATTCTATGGGTGACCGCAAGAAGATTGAAAAAGAGGTCGCCGCCTTGGGGCGTCTCGGTATGAAAGCCGAGTCCTTGGATGCCTGCGAGCTTCCGTTTACGGTCGCAGGGGCGGTGCGCGTGAGAGATCAAGCGCAGTTCCACCCGTTGAAATTTCTCTATACAATTGCAAAAGATCTGCCAATCTACGAGCATACTAAAGTCGTGGAACTGATGCCGCACAAGGCAATCACCAATCACGGTGAAATCACCTACAAAAAACTGATTATTGCAACTCATTTTCCGATGCTCAATAAACATGGCTTGTACTATCTCAAACTCTATCAGCATCGTTCCTACGTTCTTGCACTCAAAAACGCCAAAAAAGTAGAAGGAATGTATGTGGATGAATCGGACACGGGACTGTCCTTCCGAAGTTACGGCGATCTTCTGCTCCTCGGCGGTGGCGGACACCGAACTGGCAAGCAAGGCGGTTGTTGGCAGGAGCTTGAAGATTTTGCCCGTAAGTATTACAAAAATGCCGAGATCGTCGGCAAGTGGGCGACGCAGGATTGTATGACGCTTGATGATATCCCTTATATCGGTCAATATTCAAAACCCACGCCCGACGTCTTCGTTGCAACGGGATTTAACAAATGGGGCATGACCAACGCCATGGTCGCCGCAGATATTCTCTGCGATCTCGTTCAAGGAAAGCCCAACCCTTATGCTGAC
>JAGANE010000316.1 GCA_017624395.1 Clostridia bacterium | reverse complement strand
GCCGTAAAAAAGTCGATCTGCCGATCCCAATCCTTTCCGCCGCGAGCCAGAAGCTTGCTTGAAAAATGATTGGTGAGAACAAAAGAGGAGTATCCTGCCTCAATATAACGCTCGGCAAGCTCGGGTGCGGTAAAATCCGCGCAGGGGCTGACCTCATTGGTGTGCGCGTGCAATTCGGTTTTGTATTGCATAATACGCCTTTCTGCCAAAGAAGGCTTTTTATTTTACTTCGATGATCGATTCATCCCACACGTCGGGAGCCTTGTAGCCAAGGAGATTGACGGTGGTTGCCGCAACGTTGGAAAGACCGTATGCACCGTCGGGTTTTACCGTGTAGCTGGTCTTTGCATCGGTGTTGTCGTAGATGATGCAGGGAACGGGGTTGAGCGTGTGGCTGGTCTTGGACTTGAAGTTGCCGTTTTTGTCCGCCTTGGGTTGCTTGGTCTTTTTGTCCATTTCGTACATTTCGTCGGCGTTGCCGTGGTCGGCGGTGATGAGAGCCACGCCACCGAGCGCATCCACGACGGGAAGGATTCTGCCAAGCTGCAGGTCAAGCGCCTCCATCGAGCAACGGGTAGCTGCAAGGGAGCCGGTGTGTCCTACCATGTCGCCGTTGGGGAAGTTGACGCGCAGATATTTGTAATTGCCGCTTTGCAGGCACTCGATCAGCTTGTCGGTGATCTCAGCGCACTTCATCCAAGGTCTCTGCTCAAAGGGAAGAACGTCGGAGGGGATCTCAATATAGGTCTCCAGCTCCTCGTCAAATTTGCCCGACTTGTTGCCGTTCCAGAAATAGGTGACGTGACCGTACTTCTGCGTCTCGGAGATCGCCAGAACGGGAATGCCCGTGTTTGCCATGAACTCGCTCATGGTGTTGGTGATTTCGGGGGGAGAGACGAGATACTTGTTGGGGATGTGCAGGTCGCCGTCATATTCCAGCATGCCTGCGTAGACCACCTTGGGAACACGCAAGCGGTCAAACTTGTCAAACGCGCCCTCGGGAGCGTCAAAGGTCTTGGAAATCTCAATTGAGCGGTCGCCGCGGACGTTGAAGAAGATCACGCTGTCGCCGTCCTCCACAGTGCCAACGGGCTTGCCGTTCTCGGCAATGACAAAGGCGGGGAGATCCTGGTCGATCACCTTCAATTCGTCGCGGTAGGTCTGTACCGCCTCAGCTGCAGATGCAAACTGTCTGCCCTCACCCAGCACGTGGGTCTTCCAGCCTGCCTCTACCATTGCCCAGTTTGCCTCGTAGCGGTCCATGGTAATGGTCATACGTCCGCCGCCCGATGCGATCTTGACGTCATAGCTTGCATCGCGCAGATCGGCAATAAAGGCTTCAAAGGGATTGATATATTCAAGTGCCGAGGTCTCGCCTACGTCACGGCCGTCCAAAAGGATGTGAATACGCACGCGGTTAACCCCCTCTGCCTTGGCTTGCTTGAGCATTGCCTTGAGGTGGTCGATGTGGGAGTGGACGTTTCCGTCGGAGAAAAGTCCAAGGAAGTGCAGAGTTGAGCCGTTTGCCTTGACGTTGGCGATCAGCTCCTGCCAGGTAGCCGAGGCAAACATTTTGCCGCTTTCGATCGAGTTGGAGACCAGCTTGGCACCCTGCGCAAAGACCTGACCTGCGCCAAGTGCGTTGTGTCCGACCTCACTGTTGCCCATATCGTCGTCGGAGGGAAGTCCAACGGCGGTTCCGTGAGCCTTGAGGGAGACCATGGGATAGTTTGCCATCAGGGCATCCAGATTAGGGGTGTATGCGCCTGCAACGGCATTGGAGACGGTATCGGGAGCAAGCCCTACGCCGTCCATAACGATGGTGAGAACGGGGCCCTTTACACCTGCAAAGCCCGTCAGTTTTTCCAGTTTCTTGTTCATTTTCTTTTCCTCCAAGTTGTTGACTTTTGATCCATGTCAAAGCCGACCGTCAATAAGCCATAATCTAACATTATATATTATACCCCAAAATCAAAAAAAAGCAAGTAAAAAATTGCTTCTTGCATCATTTTTTTGCGATTTTTTTCAAAAATGCGCTTTGCAGTAAAAATAAACGCCGTTGTGTTTGACTTTTTGCGCAAAATATGGTATAATAAAACAGACAAGAACGATCAAAAAGGAGACCGAAATGAAGCAGCCATATCTGAGCGAGTGCGAGCGCAGGGAATTGATCTCCCGTTATCTCGGCAAGACCGTACATATTGAGATCGACCGTCCCGTAGGATACGTGCATCACAAGGCGAAATACGACTTGATCTATCCTATCAAT
>JAGANE010000315.1 GCA_017624395.1 Clostridia bacterium | reverse complement strand
TTGCGCAGTGGAGGGCGCGGAGCCCTCCTCGCCCTCCGCAGAGGGCGAAACACCCTTTACGGCGTTCTCTTTTGCAAGCTTTTCTCTTGCGCCTACTTTCTGCAAGAGAAAAGCGGCTAAGGAATTTGCAGCTTCTAACGAACTGTCATTTTAGTGAAAGTTTTGGTCAAGCTTTTTCAAAAGCTTGCGCAGTGGAGGGCGCGGAGCCCTCCTCGCCCTCCGCAGAGGGCGAAACACCCTTTACGGCGTTCTCTTTTGCAAGCTTTTCTCTTGCGCCCCCTTCTTGCAAGAGAAAAGCGGCTAAGGAATTTGCAGCTTCTAACGAACTGTCATTTTGATAAAAGTTTTGGTCGAGCTTTTTTAAAAGCTCGACCAAACTTTTACCAAACCGACGGGCGTTTTGGTAGATTGATGAAATTTCCTCTATCTTAAGCAGCTTCTTTTTTCTTGGTGATCAGCTTGATGACAAACAGCGTCCCTACCGTCAGCACCACACCGATCGGCAGACAGATCCAAGCATTTTGAATCAGACCCGCAAGGATAAACATAACAAAGGAGATTGCTGCAACCGTAATGGCATAGGGCATCTGCGTGGAAACGTGATTGAGGTGGTTGCACTGTCCGCCCGCAGAGGACATGATGGTGGTGTCCGAGATGGGGGAGCAGTGGTCGCCGCAAACCGCACCTGCAAGGCATGCCGACATACCAATGATCAAAAGCTCGGAGCCTGTAGGGAAGATTGCCGTTACGATCGGAATGAGGATGCCAAAGGTTCCCCAAGAGGTTCCCGTAGCAAAGGCAAGCACGCAGGCAACCACAAAGATGATTGCGGGCAGGAAGATGCCGAGAGACTCTGCCTGACCTGCCATCACATCACCCACAAAATACTTTGCTCCGAGGAGGCTCGTCATATTCTTGAGCGCGGTTGCAAAGGTCAAAATCAGGATCGCAGGCACCATGGCGATAAAGCCCTGCGGTACGCAATCCATGGATTCTTTAAAGGAAATGACACGGCGGCAAAGATAGTAAATGATAATGAGAACCAAGGAAACAAGTCCGCCCCAAGGAAGTCCTACCGTGGCGTCGGTGTTGGCAAAGGCGTCTACAAAGCCCGTGCCGTCCATGATACCGCCAACGTAAAGCAGACCAAATATGCAGGTCACGATCAGGATCGCAACGGGCATGATCAAATCGATCACGCGTCCCTTGGTGGAGGGAGCGACCTCAACCGCCTCGTTCTTTTCGCCCGAGGTGTAAAGATCGCCGTTTTGGATGGCATTGAATTCGTGCGTGCGCATCGAGCCGTAATCAAAGCCCATCACGGCAATGGCAACGATAAAGACCAATGTCAGGATCGAGTAAAAGTTGTAGGGGATCGCACCGATGAACAGGGAAAGCCCCTCGCCCTCCTCGGCGTAGCTTGCCACAGCGGCAGCCCAGCTGGAGATCGGAGCGATCATGCAAATGGGAGCGGCGGTCGCGTCGATCAGATACGCCAGCTTGGCGCGCGAAATGCGCTTGCTGTCGGTGACGGGACGCATGACCGAGCCAACCGTCAGGCAGTTAAAGTAGTCATCCACAAAAATGAGAACGCCGAGCAAAAAGGTGGCAAGCATGGCGCCCATGCGGGTCTTGATGTGCGTTTTTGCCCAATTTCCAAACGCCGCGGAGCCGCCCGCCTTGTTGATGAGCGCAACGATGATGCCAAGCTCTACAAGGAAGATAAAGATGCCCGCACTACCCGAAACGGCAGAGATCAGTCCATCGTTGATGATGCCGTCCAGCGTGCCCGTAAACGAGAAATCCGAGTAGAGGAGCGCACCCGAAAGGATACCGATGAACAGGGAGCTGTAAACCTCCTTTGTGATCAGCGCAAGTCCGATGGCGATTACGGGGGGGAGCAATGCCCAAAGGGTGCCGCGCACCGTACCCTCGCCGCTGCAGGTCTCACAGATCAGCGTGCCAAGCCCTTCACAGTCGGGGCAATCCACAGTGCCGTTTGCGGCATCGGTGACACCCACAAAGACGAGCAGTGCCAAAATCACTGCAACGGCAATGAGGAGTGTGATCTTTTTTGATGTTGTCATAAAGTCCTCCTAAAAGATTTGTAGCAAACGTGTTATGCAAAAAATATCCTTATTATCATAATACGTTTATATCATCATACCACATTTTAAGGCGTTCTGCAAGAAAAAAACAATGCCAAGCTCTCTTTTTTCTGTATTCAACAAAAACAAGGTCGCTTTTTTGGGAATTATGACAAGAATTTTGGAATTGCACCGACGGTGCTTTTATGGTATAATGGTAATAGTAAAAAATGGAGAAAGGATCGCCGCGATAAAGCTTTATGGACAAACTTGTTTTGGGAGTGATCTGCCTGATCTTGGGAGCAGCTTGCTTTTTGTTGGCAGTTCTTTTCTTTTTGGTTGGACGCGCATTTTCTGCCGCTGACGAAAAGGAAACGCGTTGGGTAGGGTGTGCGCCCGCGCACCTGAAGGACACAAAGCACAAAAAAAACGTAACACTGTATGGGAGAGATCACGTAGGCGGCCCCGTAAAGTCTATGTTTATCAAGAACGTGACCAAGGGAACCTATCTTTACAGTGTCAACGGACGGAATTATCTACGCCGTGTGACAAAATATTTGACAACGCCGCGGCAAATGCCGTATCTGACCACGGCTTATTATATCAAAAAATCTCCTCGAATTTCGTATTTAAAGGACGATTGGCAGCTCTATGATATTTACGCAATCATGAGTCTGTTTTTCTCGGTGATGCTGATCTTTATGGGCGTGGAGGGCGTGCGGTTATGGAGCCTTGGCTGATTATTTCAATGTGTTTCGG
>JAGANE010000314.1 GCA_017624395.1 Clostridia bacterium | reverse complement strand
TGCCGATCACATTGATATGCTGATCAGCAGCCGCGCAACAACCCCCGATCGCACGGCGTTTATTCTTGATCAGGCAAAGCCCGATCCTCTCCCCGTTATGATTGGTGACGCCAAAAAATTGGAGGCAGCGGGGGTGGATCTGATTGTGATTCCCTGCAATACCGCCCATTATTTTTATGATGGCTTACGCAAAAAGCTACATACCCCCATGCTGAATATCATTGAAGAAACCGTAAAGCACCTCAAGCGCTTGGGGATTTGCCGTTTTGGTCTTTTGGCAACCGAGGGAACGGTAACGGCGGGTGCCTATCAGCGCGTTTGCGCGTCTTACGGGCTGGAATGTATTACCCCCACCAAGGAGGAGCAGCAAACCGTCTCCTCCATTATTTACGACGACATTAAGCAAAACAGATCGGTCGATCCCAAAAAGCTTGATCGTGTGATTCAATCGCTTTGCGCGCGCGGCTGTGAGCGAATCGTGCTTGGCTGCACCGAGCTTTCCCTTTTGAAAAAGGAGGGACTTGATGAAGCGCTCTTTACCGACTCCTTGGAGGTGCTGGCACACCGTACGATCCTTGCCTGCAAAAAGCATCCCGTCGGCTTTTCTGCCGATTTTGCTACCGACGTGGAGGAACACCAATGAAAGTACACGATCTGCTACGGGAGTTCTTTCCCAATGCGTCCTTCCCCGTATTTGACGTTTCTGTTCTGACCGAAAGCTCAAGACTTGCCGATGCGGGCGCGGTGTTTGTTTGTATCCGCGGTGCGCGTGCAGACGGGCACGCTTTCGCCAAGGACGCCTATCACCGCGGCTGTCGCGTTTTTATTGCCGAAAGCGAGCTTTCCCTCCCCGAGGATGCCTACGTTTATCTTTGTACGGATACGCGCAGGCTTCTTGCCCTGCTTGCCGCAAAATTTTACGGAGATCCCTCCAAAAAAATGCACCTGATCGGCATTACGGGAACCAAGGGAAAGACCACCACCGCACAACTGCTTTGTCATATTCTCAATCGGGCACAGATCCCCTGCGGATACATTGGCACCAACGGCATCTCCTATGGGGACGTTACTCTCCCCACCGCCAATACCACCCCCGATGCCGTTACCCTGCAAAAAACACTTTCCCAAATGCTGAAAAAAGGAATCACGACTGCAGTGATCGAGGTCTCCTCGCAGGCGATCCTGCAAAGCCGCGTTTTGGGAACACGCCTGCAAACCTCTGTTTTTACCAATCTGTTTCCCGATCATATTGGAACGAATGAGCATCCCGATTTTGAAAATTACAAGGAATGCAAGCACCGTCTGTTTACCGATTTTGGTGTAGAAAATATTGTTTATAACGCAGATGATCCCGCCGCCTCCGATATGCTTGACGGAGCCACTGCCAAAAAACTTTTGTCCTGCTCCTCTGCGGTGACAGAGACCGATTTTTTTGTCACCGATCCCGCACTGTTTGACAAGGATCAGTCGCTTGGCATTTCCTTTACCCTTGGCACAAAAGAAACCTGCATTGATTGCAAGCTACCGTTGACCGGTCGCATCAATGCCTGCAATGCACTGCTTGCCGCCGCAGTGGCGTGCGGTGTGTTTGGAATTCCCCTTTCTCACGTTGCAAATACACTCACCGAGGCACGCGTGTCGGGGCGCTCGGAGGTTCTGTCACTTCCCAACGGCGCACGTGCCGTAATCGACTATGCGCACAACGGAGAAAGTCTCTCCAAGCTTTTATCATCTCTCCGCGAATATGCACCGCATCGGTTGATCGTGTTATTTGGCTCGGTTGGTGAACGCTCACAAATGCGTCGCGCAGAGCTTGGACAAGCCGCGGCAAAATATGCAGATCTTGCGATCCTGACCTCGGACAATCCCGGAGTGGAGGATCCCAATGCGATCATTGCCGATATTGCCAAAGCATTTGCCGACACCTCAATCCCCTATCTTGCAATTGCCGACCGTGAAGAAGCGATCCGCACCGCAGTCAATTTGACGGTTGCGGACGACATTCTTGTACTTGCGGGAAAGGGACATGAAGCCTATCAGCTCATCGGTACGCAAAAGCTTCCGTTTTGTGAACGCAAGATCCTATTGGAGGCTGTGCAAGGCATCATGACTGCAACATAATAAAAAGCGACGAGGTCATTACTTCTCAACAAGAGAAGCTCCCAGACCCCGTCGCCGTTTTTATTCTTGCTTTCTGCGTGTCAATACCTTTTTCAGGCTTCCAAGCAATGCAGGCGCATTGATGGCAACAATGATCACCGTCAAAAGAAGCGTCCACCAAATTCGTCCGCTGACATTCAACGTCATCACCGCCGCCGAGGCAAGCAAAAGAAGCACGCTTGTAATCAAACGAATCGGAAACAAACGAAACCGAATGATGCGCGGTGCATCGATCAACCGCACGATCAACACCGCACCGTATCCCAAAAGCGTTGCAATTGCCGCGCCAAGTGCGCCGATGCGCGGGATCAGGAGCACGTTGAACAGAATATTGAGCAAGGTACCGATCATGGCGGTAAAAAAGGAATGCATACTCTTTTTGCGCACCATGTAAACGCTGGCAAGAAAGGCAACAACAGCTTCTATTGCCGCCGCACACAACAGTGTAGGCATATATCTCCATGCCTCAAAGTAGGCATTGTTAAGCAAAAGCCCCGTCAAAAAACGTGAAAAGAGGATCAATCCCGCCGCACCGATCATGATCAAGGACAAAAATCCGCGAAAGACCTCGGTATAAAAGCTTTTGCAGGAATCCTCATCGGAGGATTGTGCCACAGCCGAAAATTGCCATGCCTGCAAAAAAATTCCCGAAAGAAGATTGACCACGGTTGGGATCTTATACGCCGCCGAATAAATTCCGTTGACGGCAGATCCGCAATAATAGGTGACCATATAGCGATCGGAAAGGTCGGTGATCAGCCAACAAACCGAGGTTGGGATCAACGGCAGACTGAACTTAAGCAGATCCTTCATCATGCGTCGGTCAATACTCCCCACCGAAAAAACGTTCCAAAGCCTTGCCGCAATCACCAAAAATACAGTTGTCAACAGATTTCCAATTACCACGGACAAGACGTATCCCGTCACGCCCATGTCAAAAACGACAAGGAAGAAAATATTGAACAGGATCGTCAAAAGCGTGTTTAAAATTCCTTGCACCGCAAACAGACGTGTACGATCAATGGCTCTGACGTACTGTGCGCAGACCGCCTGCAGATTTGCCGAAATCACATAAAAAATGATCAACCACACATATCCGTCAAAATATCCGATCAATGACAAAAGCGGAGAAAGGATGCCAAAAACGACCGTACCGATGCCAAGCAAGGTGACCGAGGACGAAAAGACCGCGCGTTGGTCGGTCTCGCGCTCTGCGGCAAAGCGAAAAATGCCGTTGCTGATCCCCACACAAGCCACGGGAATCAACAGATTGGCGGTGCTTGTGATCAGCTCGGCAGTGCCGTACTGCGCCGTTGAAAGCAATGCCGTGTAAAGCGGCATCAGCAAAAAGACAAGCAATTTGGAGCCAAAGGTTCCCAACCCCAAAATCACCGTATCCGAAAAAAGCTTTTTATATCGGTTCATTTGCCATCACGGTAGCGCTTTGCCGTATCGGGCTTTCCGTCTCCCGTTGTATCAACGTACACGGTATCGATCTTGCCGTCCCCCGTAGTATCAACGAACACACGACCGCCCGTAGTATTTGCATATTTTGTCTTTCTTTTGGTCGTGACGATCAAGGAGATCACCACGTAAAGCGCTGACAACACAAGAATGATCCAGCCTGCAACGTCAAAGAGGAAGCCAAGTGCCTTGGCAGGGCCTACGATGAGAAGCACCACACCGAGAATGATCTTGGGAAGCTCGGATTTGATCACCAAAAGGCGCTCCTTTGCCACCACGATCTGTACGATCGGAACAAAAATCAAGTACGCACCGAGGATCAAGAGCAATACGGTGGAATGAAAAAAGATCATCAAAAAGCCGATTGCCGCAGAGATCAAGGAAAGGATCAAGGATACCTTTCCCGCTCCCGTATCAAGGTGAGCAAGTCCCGTAACGATCCCGGGGAGCTGATAAACCACGGTCACAATTCCCACGATCACAAAAATAAATTTGAGCAACGCATCGGCAGGAAGTGCAATCAGCAAAATTCCTGCCAAAAGACCAAATACCGCAAGACAGATGAGGCTTGCGCGAAATGATTTTTCATCGGATTTAAAATTCATGACGTTCCCTCTTTTCATAATCTAATTTTTGTAAAACCAAAGGCAAGGCAGACGTATGTACCAGCCCTTCGGGAATCTCCCCCTTGGCAAGCATCTCGCGCACCTCGGTGGAGGAAAGCTCCGAAAACTCTCCGCGAGAGCGGATCAGCTCGGTTCGAAAACGCGGATTATGCTCTCGGTTCCAATCCGCCATTCGGATCTCATAATTGTAATCGGCATCGTTACGCCAACCCTTACATACCGTATCCGCCCCGAGTTTGTCAAACAGATCGATCAGCATTCCTCGCTCACAGATCACGCGAACATTGGAAAGCTCCGAAACCGTCCGTTTGGCGATCTCAGCACGCGTTTCCATATCAAACAAATAACGCTTGGCAGGATTGATCATCACCGCAACCACGACCTCGTCGTATCGTGCCGCCGCCTTACGCACAATGTCAAGATGTCCCATCGTCATGGGATCAAAGCTTCCAGGAACGATTGCAAGGCTCATTTTAGTATTTCCCCTTCCTCATTTTTTACACGCAAAACCGTTACATACGCTACCCCGTAACGCGTTTGCCGCAAAATATCAAAATGCGAGGAAAGCTCCTCATCCTTTCCAAAAACGTCCTCGGCAGCTCCCGTTTCGCAAACCACGGTCGCCCCCTCCTTAAAAAGTCCGTATTACAGGAGCATTCCCAGCACCTCGGGAATGACACCGAGGGCGTAAGGAGGATCGAGAAAAACAAGGTCAAAGGATTTTTTTCTTCTGCAATTTCGCAAGACAGTAGCGTAATCCGAGCAGACGATCTCACAAAAAGGAGCAAGCTTGGTTTTGATGGCATTGGAGCGAATGACCGCTACCGCCTCGCGGGAATGATCGCTCAAAAGTGCAGTTTTAGCCCCACGGCTGACCGCCTCCAAGCCCATTTGCCCAGAGCCTGCAAAAAGATCCAAAACCTCCTTGCCCTGTATTTCAAACTGAATCATGGAAAAAACAGCTTCCTTGGCACGCTCGGAGGTAGGACGTGTATTTTCCCCCGCAAGGGTATCAAGACGCACGCCGCGCGCACGCCCCGTAATAATTCGCATCATGTTTTGGCTTCCCTTTCTGTCTTTTTCTTGTGATCGGAGTGAAGATCCCGAAATACCGCTTCGGCGTCACGCTGAGAGATCCCAGAAACTGCCGCAATCGCCGTCACGTCCGCCTCGCGGAGCGCACGCATACCACCAAATGCTGCAAGCAGCTTTTTTGCCTTTGCCTCTCCAATACCGGGGATCCTTGTCAAAACCGACGTGCGCAGCGTTTTACGCTTTGCGTTCTCCATACGGCTGACGGTAAAGCGGTGGACCTCCTCCTGAATACGGTAGATCAAGGAATAGATCTCTTGCTCACGCGCAATGCTGATCTCCTCGGTATCGGTGCAAAGCGCGCGCGTTTTATGGTAATCGTCCTTGACCATTCCGAATACGGGAAGATCAAGTCCTTTTTCTATCAAAAGCTCTCGCACCACCGAGACGTGTCCTCTGCCACCGTCAAGCAGAATCAGGTCGGGTAGCTCCGAGAAGGAGCCGTCGTCGTCGGAAAGATGCTCCAAGCGGCGCTCCAAGGTCTCACGCATGGAGGCATAGTCATCGGTGGTACCGCTGACGGAACGGATGCGGAAGGAGCGATAATCCGCTTTGCTGAATTTTCCCTCACGGCAAACGATCATGCCCGCGGTCAGATGCTCCTTACCGAGGTTGGAAATATCATAAGCCTCAATGCGCGAGGGGTAGGTCTCAAGCCGTAATGGCTCTGCAAGGCGTGCAAGCGTTCCCTCGTTGCGCACAGTATTGATCTGGTATAGCTTTGCCTGCTCAGCGGCATTCTTTTCTACCATATCGCAAAGTGTCTTAAGCTGTCCTCTCTCGGGCGTGCGTACTGTGATCCGCCGTTCTGCGATTCGCGATAGATACGCAGAGATCATTTCGGTGTCCTCTGCCTCCATTGCAAAGGCAAGCAGGATCTGAGATGGGATATATTCGCGTGATTTGTAATGCTCGCAAAGAAAGGCGGTCATGTCCTCATATTCCAAAATACTGTCGGCACCGTAAAGATAGTCGGTTTTATCCTGCAGAGTTCCAGAACGAATATAAAAGACCGAAACACAGGAGCAAACGTCATCGGAATACAGCGCGACCACATCATGCTCGGAGTCGGGAGACGCAACCACCTTTTGCTTTTCCCCAATGGCATCCAATGCGGAAATGGCATCACGGCAACGCGCCGCAGCCTCATAGCGCTCCTCCTCGGCAAAGGCGTACATCTGCCGCTCCAATTCACCTCTGACCTCACGGCTTTTTCCGTTGAGAATATCGGCGGCATAACGCACCGAGTGGGCATACTCCTCAGGAGAAACCTTTCCCGTACAAACACCGCAGCAACGGTTCATCTGATAGTAAATGCAGGGACGCTCCTTGCCAATATCACGCGGAAAGACACGGGAACAGCTTGGCAGACGTAAAACCCGTCGAAGCAGCTCGATCAGCGCATATGCCGTTCCCGATCCCGAATAGGGTCCAAAATACTTTGCCTTGTCTGCATCGCGCCTGCGGGTAAAGGTAAGGCGGGGATATTCTCCCTGCGTCAGCTTGATATAGGGATAGGATTTTGCATCCTTGAGTCGAATATTATATTTTGGAGTGTATTGCTTGATCAGCGTATTTTCAAGAGAAAGGGCTTCGATCTCGGTATCGCACAAATAATAGTCAAAGTCATGAACAGACGATACCATACGCGCCGTTTTGATGTTTTTTTCGGCATTTTGAAAATACTGTGACACGCGATTTTTCAGCTTGCGCGATTTTCCCACGTAGATGACCTTACCGCCCTTATCCCGCATCAGATAAACGCCCGGACATAGCGGTAGTGTATTTGCCTTTTCCAAAAGTCTTTGCCGAAGCACTTCATTTTGTGGCACGGTGCAATCCCTCCTTCCTCGATGGAAAAAGAGCGGTGTGCTACGAAACGGCTTTCCGTCCGCCGATGCACACCGCTATCCTTTTATCCAAAGCTTTTTCAAACTTCCGAAAAACCGCTGTCGATCAATTCAATCAATCCGGTAATCGCGGCGTTTTCGTCTTGACCGTCTGCGATTAAAGTAATGGTCATTCCCTTGGCAATTCCGAGTGAAAGCACGCCCAAAAGGCTCTTTGCGTTCACCTTACGGTCATCCTTTTCGATCCAGATAGAGGCACGGTAAGAGTTAGCCTTTTGAATGAAAAAGGTAGCGGGTCTTGCATGCAGCCCACTGGTATTGGTAATGACGACGTTCCTTGAAATCATAAGTTCGCTCCCATTTCTTCACTTGATACGGAGCGCAATTGCACGCTCCAAATATCAAATAATAATACATATATAGTATATCAAAAAAAGCCGCGAAAATCAATAGTCAATCTATCGGATTTTTTATTTATCAAGCAAAACTTATTGTGCAAAATAGATACATTTTCTTGATAAAGATCAAAAAAACGATCTTATCAGGGAGAAACCGACATTATTTTTACGATTTTGAGGTGTAGTTCTGCGCACTCGGTATATAAAACCACCGATTGCCCAACTGCAATCGGGTATCTGCCCTCTCGCAAAAAGACCGAATCCCTCCATGCTCCCGTAAGCGTGGCATGGATCTCCAAACGACACTGACGGGAAATATCCCACTCCCCCTGTACAAAAGCACCGTCCTCTAAAAGGATCACCGAGTGCGGCTTGCCCTCTACCGATCGCACGCTACCAAACAGCTCGCCCGATGCGGTATAAAGACGTTCTCCTGCGGAAAGACACGACAAAATACGTGTATCCACACCGTCACTTTGTGCAATCATTTCCACCGTTGTCTCGCTTTCTCCGACACCATGCCATACAAGCTCCTGCCATCGGATCCACGCGCCCACAATGCACAAAAGGAACAAAAGGATCAAAAAAAGATCCAGAATACTCCCGCGTCTCTTTGTTCTTTGATGCTGCTTCATGAGAGCAACGCCCCCTTACGGACCGAAACGACTTTGGCACCGTTTGCCAAAAAATTACCGATGCGGAAATCTCCCGTACCTCCCGCCGCAATGCGAATATCCGAAACACGCAAGCCGTCTCCCTGGCGCATCACGGCGTTTGCCTCCACAAAAACGTACAGATCCACCCGACCGGGCGTTTCGACAAACAGAATAGCACCGTCCTTAATGGTGGGGGTCAGATGAGCCTCGCTCCATACTCGCTTCACCCTACCGAGCGATGCAGTGCCGTTTGCCGTGGTAACCGATGCCGACTTGGCGATCAGCCCATCCACATCTCCATCAAAATCCTCCACCTTGACCGCGGGCAAGCAAAGCAAATATTCCACCGATACCGTTGGCAGTGCTACACTCTGCCTGCCGCGGAGATATCTCCACCCCAAAAGCAGGACCGATACCCCAAGAACGAGGAGCACCCAATCCACCCACGTTAGTGAAAATTGTCTCTTTTTTTCTTTTTTTGTATTCATGATTCTTCCTCCTCTCGGTAGATACAGCCTGCCGAAGACAGGGCAAAAAACAAGGCGATCATGCCAAAATGATACCAGACGTAATCAAAAAAGCCCATGATCAAAACACCGATCAACCCGCAAAGAATGGCAAGAGATCCCCCTCTTGTTCTTCCCTTTTCAAGATGAATCGTGCGAAAAAAGCAAAGAAAGCAGAGGATCAAAAAGACAAAAAAAATTACCACCCCATGCAATCCAAGCTCTGCGGCAATCTCCAGCCAAAGCTGATGCGTATGCGCCGTGCTTTCGGTTCCGCTGACGGCATATGAGGGATATACCGTTGCAAACGCCTCGGCACCGCAGCCAATGCCCCACGGATGCGCCCTGATCATGCGAAGAACACCCTGCCAAGTATAAAAGCGGTATTTGATGGATGACTCGTTGAGAGAGCCGATGCTGGAAAAGCGACCGATGACGTTATGCGGTAAAAACGGCAAGGAACAAAACAGCGGTACGGTGGAAAGCGTCAGGCAGGACAGCGTGCGCGGAGAATGAACGATCAAAAAAAGAAAAATTGCCGCAATGCTCCCAAGCCATGCACCGCGACTCCACGTCAGGATCAAGGAGAGGCAGGTCAAAGCAAATCCAAGCAAAAAAAGCCACCGTTGAAGCAACGACCGCCGTTCCTCAAAAATGCCCGACAAGTATAGCGGCATGAGTGCCGTCAGCCAAACAGCAAAGATATTGGGATTGGTAAAAGGACCGCAAACACGCCCTCCAAGATCCGAAAATCTGGAAAGATCCACCCACTTAAGCTCCGAAAGCCCCAAAAAGTACTGAGAAATTCCCCACACCGCAGTCACTGCGCAGGAAATCCGAAGCGCGTTCAAAATCCGTTCTCGCCATCGCGCACTGCCAAACGCCTCTCTTGCTGGAAACCAAAAAAGGATCAGCACACAAAATACAAATCCCGTGGTAATAGAGCTTTTTCCACCTGCCCCTCTCGCACCGCCACACAAAGCAGCAAAGGCAAAAAGCAAGACAGCAATTTCCTTAACACCGCACCGCAGCTCTCTGTGTCCCGACACCGCCTTACGAAGCCATGAAAGCTCGGTCAAAAGCACGCAGGCGGTCAAGGCGCGTGTGGGAGACGGAAGCAGGTTAAAAAAAGGAAGTCCAAATAAAATCAATAGGCATGAAAGCTCGGGTACAGACCAAAGCAGCAGCAATACGGGAAAGCCCCCAAAAAAGAGCAAAACGCGATCCACTGCAAGCATCGGCACAGCAAAGCTCAACAAAAAGGAAATCAAAAGAACAAGCCACGGTCTTGCTTTTCCATGCTTAAATCCGATTGTATAAGACTCGGAAAGACCGCAAAAATCAAACAAAAGCCATGAAAAAAAGCGGCTGCTGCAAGCTCCTGCCAAAAGTGATTGCGACACGTGCAAAAGCGGTACACAGACCGCGATCAGCGTCAAAAAGGCAACAAGAGAAGCAAGGCTTCTTTCTCCGCTCTCCAAGGAAAGCCACACCACGCACGAAAAGCATCCGTAAAGCACACCAAACAAGCCGTACGTACCGATGGCGGTGCGCAGCAATCCTTCGGACAGTGCCGAAAAGGCTCGCAATAAAAGACTATTTTCACTTGCGCGTAACACCGATCTTGAAAGCTTGTATTGCCACGACGGCCGCGCGTAACGGTTGGCAGGAGAATGCCGTAAGTGCCCCTTTTGAAAGGCGTTCTCTATACGCGTCATCACTCCGCAGAGATACAAAACGATCGCACTCCGCGCAAACACACGCCGCAATTTTGTAAATAACAGATCAAGACTTTGTACGATCCTGCTTTTGGGCATAAAAAAACTCCTTTCCGCACTTCTTCCGAAATATGTAAAAGGAGTTTTGATATTTTGATTTTACGGTTTGCCGTCCTGCTCCAAAAGATCGGGACGGAGATGTTTGGTCATTTCCAACGCCTGCTCGTCTCTCCATCGGTCAATATTGGCATGATGCCCCGAAATCAGCACGTCCGGCACCTTGACACCGTGATATTCGTAAGGACGAGTATACTGCGGATACTCCAGCAATCCCGACGAAATACTTTCCTTCTCATAGCATTCGGCATCGGAAAGCACGCCGTCCACCAATCTCGCCACACAATCGGTCAGAATGCAGGCGGGAATCTCTCCCCCTGTCAAAACAAAATCTCCGATTGAAATTTCCTCATCTACGATCTCGTCCACGATACGGCGATCCACCCCCTCGTAATGTCCGCAAAGCAGGATCAGATTATCGTAGGCCGCGGCAAGCTCCGCCGCCTTTGTCTGATTGAGGACTTTTCCCATAGGGGAAAGATAGATGACACGGCGGCTTTTTGGTGCAAAGCCCTCCTGCTCCTGCCCTGCAAGAATTGCCTGATAGCAATTGTAGATGGGGGGAGCCATCATCAGCATTCCCTTTCCACCACCGTAAGGGGTATCGTCCACACGGCGGTGCTTATCCTCGCTGTAATCACGTATATTATGCGTGCGGACGGTGATCACGCCGCTTTTTTGCGCCCTACCGATGATGCTTTCCCCCAAAACGGTATCTACAAGATCAG
>JAGANE010000313.1 GCA_017624395.1 Clostridia bacterium | reverse complement strand
TATTTTCCCTCCTCCACCTCGTTCTTCAAAAATAAAAGATACCGCTCATATGCGGCTTGCAGCACCGCATTTTGCAATTCCTTCATCGTTGCAAAATTGAAAAAGATGGGCTGTGTGGAGCAATGGAGCGCGGCGGCAATTGCCCTTGCATTGATCGCCTGCTCCCCGTTCTCGCACACGAGAGACAGTGCGGTTTGAATGATCTCCTCTTTTGTAATTTTTACCTTTGGCGGCATGTTGCACCTCCATAAAATAACATTCGTTATACATCAATTGTTATTTTATCACAAAAACGAAAGATTGTCAATAGGGTTTTGAAAAAAATTGTCCAACCTCCCTTTTGAGAGGTTGGACAAAGCATCTTCAATATCAAAAATCAAATTTCCTCACCGTGATATCTGTTGGATCCAAACTGCACAAGGATAAATGCTACGGCAATCACCAATGCAATGACGATGGAGGTCCAGCCGCCAAGCTGAAGCTCCTTGACGTTGGGCAGGATCATGGAAAGGAAGCCTACCGACAGGAGCGCACCTGCAAAGCTTGTTCCGCAAATGTAAGCGGTACGGGGCAACAGATAGGCGATAAGTGCAAACAAGAACGCCACTGCCAATGCAACCATTCTGCTGGGCAAATAGAAGCTCATAATGAAGTATCCCACCAGCCCTGCATAAAAGACAAGCGCGCCTGCGGGCTTTGCGGCTGTCAAGCAGATAAAGAGCGCCGCAACGAGAATGCAGAAGATGTAGCAGAGCCAATTGGGCATCCATGTCAGCTTAGGCCAAAGCGCATAAAAGAGCGCCGAGCCTGCCATAATCCCAAAAAATCCGTTAGCAACGATCAATGTGGGCTTGATCAGCTTAAATGCCGCAAGACCGATGATGACCGAAAGAACAATGCATGAAACAAAAAAGATCATGGACGGGATCTTCCATTTGTCCGCCACATAGATCAAACCGCCCTCCAGATCATTGATCAATTGAAAAACGTCCTTAGACGGAATACTTTTTAGATAAGTTAAAACTTCAGCAAAGGTCATAGCCTCGTACTCCTTTTTTAAAATTTGGAAAACCGATTTAATAATATTATACCGCTAAGTGTAAAACTTGTCAAGAGAAAGATTCATTTTTTTCAAAAAGTTCTCAATTTATTTTGAAAAAAACAGAAAAAACAGAGTTTTTCAAAAAAAATCAAAAAGAAGTATTTACTTTTTTCTCAAATCATGTTAAAATAATATGAAAGGGTCTTTGCATGAAAGCAAGGACGTTTGAACGAAAAAATTTTTTGGAGGTTTTTATGGCTGACCGTCAAGCGGATCCGTTGTTGGAGTATCTTGTTCGCGGTATTCTGCTTTTGCAGACCCCCGACGAATGCAGAAGCTTCCTTTACGATCTTTGTACCGAATCCGAATTGCAGGAAATGTCCCGCCGCTTGCAAGCGGCAAAAATGTTGAGAAACGGGCGTATTTACGCTGATATTGCCGAGGAAACGGGACTTTCCACCGCAACCATCAGTCGTGTCAACCGTTGTCTCAAATATGCACCGGGCGGAGGATACATCACGGTTCTGGAGCGTCTGGAAAAGGAGGCTCGCCGCAGATGAGCGGATGTGAGGGCTACTCTGCCATTGCGCGTGTCTACGACCGTCTCAACGCCGAGATCGACTATGCCGCATGGGCGGATTTTGTGGAGCGTTGCTTTGATCGCTTTTTACCGAATCGCCCTGCCTTGGTATTAGATCTTGCCTGCGGTACGGGAAGCATGACCTTGCAGCTTGCCGCGCGAGGCTATGATATGATCGGTGTGGACGGTAGTGCCGAAATGCTTTCCGAGGCATACAGCCGTGCCCTTGATCAGCCGTCGATCCTCTTTTTACAGCAGGATATGCG
The DNA here is from genome assembly GCA_017624395.1 of Clostridia bacterium. Taxonomy (GTDB): domain Bacteria; phylum Bacillota; class Clostridia; order Oscillospirales; family CAG-272; genus UMGS1865. The sequence continues at coordinate 8,006 of JAGANE010000313.1, read as the reverse complement.
CGCCTTTGAGCTGTACGGAACGGTTGGTGCCGTCACCTGCTGCTTGGACAGTCTCAACTATCTGTTGCAATACGACGAGCTTTGTCAATGCTTTGCCTGCATTCATAACTATCTTGATCCCGACGGTCTGCTCCTGTTTGACATGAACACGCCGTATAAATTCCGTCACATTTACGGAGACAACGCTTACGTGCTGGAGGACGAGCTGGTTTGGGATGAGGGCAAGGAGACCGAGGAGCGCGCCGCCATTTACTGCGGCTGGCAAAACGCCTATCATGCAGACACAGGACTTTGCGAATTTGATCTCTCCTTATTTGAGGAGCTGTCCGACGGTAGCTACCGCCGTGCGGACGAGCATCAGACCGAGCGTTGCTATTCCATGGAGGAGATCACCTCGGCACTCAAATTTGCAAGGTTGGAGCTTTTGGGTGTGTGGTCTGATTTCTCTTTTTCCGCCCCCGATGAGCGCACCGAGCGCTGGTATTTTGCTGCAAGGGCAAAAAAATAATTTTTTGAAAGGCTTTTTTCCAATATGTCATCAAACATTTTGCGCGCTATGACCGCTGACGGCAGCGCGCGCATCCACGTCATCAATTCCACCGAGATCGTCAACGAGGCGATCCGTTTACACAAGACCGCCCCCACCGCAAGCGCAACGCTGGGCAGACTTTTGACAGTCACCTCCTTGATGGGCTGTATGCTGGGAGAAAAAAACGATACCATCACCGTTGCCATCAACGGAGACGGTCCCGCAGGACACGTGCTGGCAGTCTCCGACTATATCGGAAACGTGCGCGGATATATCAACAATCCTGCGGTCGATCTGCCGCTCAAATCCAACGGAAAGCTGGACGTCGGCGGTGCTGTGGGGCGCGGTGCGCTCAACATCATTCGCGACACGGGCGACGGTGAGCCTTACAACGGCTCGGTCCCCTTGGTCAGCGGCGAGATTGCCGAGGACATTGCATCGTATTACGCACAAAGCGAGCAGATCCCCACCGTTTGCTCCCTGGGAGTTTTGGTGGACACCGATTGCACCTGCCGTGCGGCGGGCGGTGTCATTGTACAGCTATTGCCGTTTGCAGCTCCCGAAACGGTAGATCTGATCGAGCGCAACGCCAACGATATAGCCAACGTCTCCCGTTTGTTTGATGCGGGAATGACCAACGAGCAGATCGCACAGATCGCCCTGCGGGATATTCCCTTTGACGTCTTTGACGAATTGGACGTGGAATACCGCTGCAATTGCAGTCGTGAGCGCACCACGCGCGCGCTGATCACGCTGGGCAAGAACGATTTGATGGGCTTGATTGACGAGCAGATCCGCGAGGGCAAGCCTGCGCGCCTTGAGGTCAACTGCCGTTTCTGCGACAAAAAGCAGTATTACGACCGCGCCGATATTGAAAAAATGTTTTAAAAAAAAGACCTGCGGAGCTTGTGCTACGCAGGTCTTTTTGCTTCTGTATGGATGTTGCACTGTCCTTGCCTCAATACGTCACGCTTTGGCGGTATGAGCGAGGAGAAAGCCGAAAGGTCTTACGAAACAGCCTGCTGAAATACAGTGCATCCGAAAATCCAACCGCCTCGGAAATGCGGGTGATGGGAAGGTCACTCTCCTTTAACAGATCCGAAGCAACCGTCAAGCGGTAGTGATTGAGATAGGCAATGGGTGAGATTCCAAACTGCTTTTTAAAGCAGCTGTAAAAATAGGATTCCGACAGATGCGCCACAGCGGCAAGCTCCGCAACCGAAATCGGCTTTGCATAATTGGTGTGCAGATAATCGATCACGCGTAAAAGTCCACTGTCTGCAATCTCCTCCCTCGGCGTTGCTACGCGCAAAAGACATTTTACAATTTTGTAGTACAAGCTCATACGCTCGCAGGGATCGTCATAGTCGGCAAACAGCGCGTCAAAGGGAAGGTTCATCTCCTCTGCCTCCCCGCTTGGCAGCAGCGTGGGAAAATCATAGAGCTGCTCCAAGCGATATTTTTGATTGACGGTAACATCAAGAAAGATCCATCGGTTGCTCATCCTTCCCGTAGTGGGATCATTGTGGTGCGTGATGTGCTGAGTGACCTGAGACGCGGCGATAAAAAATCCGCCTGCATCGGTTTGATAGGTCTTGCCTCCGTTGATCGCAATATCGTAACTCCCCTCCATGGATTGCACCACCGAAAGCCACGGCAGGGATTTGACATGATATATCCCCTCAAGATTTGCCCGTCCCGAACAGGCACAGCGTTCATATTTGATCTCAATATGTTCAATCCTCATTTGCTCACCTCAATAGTATTATACATGTTTTTCATAGGATTGTCAATTGCTTTTCATAGTTTTGTGCGATATAATTTTTATGAAAGGAAGGTGCAATGATGGAATTTTATGCAATCAACGGCAAAAAACGTCCGATCCGACTCTCCGAGGAGACAAGACGCTTTGCCTACGAATCCTTAAATCGGAAATACGGCTTGGAAACGCTTTCACACAGAGCGGTCGATCTGGACGATGTTGAAGGCTACGAAAACCTTTCCATGCTTGAAAAATACGACGTTGCCATTCAAACGATCGTCAGAGAAGCTCCGCTCCGCATTTGCCAAGGAGAGCGGCTCAGCGGTGCGGCAACGCTTGGCGCGGCGATCAGACACGGCGTTCCCGCCAGATACCAAGGGGAAACCATCTGCTCCTCGGTCAGCCATCTCACCGTTGATTTTGAAACGGTACTGAAAAAGGGAATGCTCCATATCCGCAAAACTGCGGAGCGATCCTTGGAAAAGCACCGCGGCACCGACCGCGAGCCGTTTGTGCAAAGCTGCCTGAAGTGTCTTGATGCCTTTGACATCTGGCACGGGCGCTATCTTGACGCATTGCGTGACCGTCCCGAATACAGAGCCAATTATCAAAATCTCAAAAACGTACCGCACAAGCCCGCCTCCAATTTTTACGAAGCGGTGCAAAGCCTTTGGTTTACCTTTGCTTTTATCCGTCTTTGCGGAAATTGGCCCGGCATTGGACGCATTGACTATCTTTTGGGTGACTATCTCAAAAAGGATCTTGCCGATGGCAGGCTGACGCTTGACGAGGCACGGGAGATTCTGGCGCACTTCTTTATCAAGGGGTGTGAGTGGATCAACGGAAAATACATCGATAGCGGAGACGCACAGCATTATCAAAATATTCTGCTTTGCGGTGTGGACGAGAACGGAAACGAGGTTACAAACGAGGTCACCTATCTCGTTTTGGACATTTTGGAGGAGCTTGGCATCAGTGATTTTCCAACCTCCGTCCGACTGAATCGCAACACCGATGAAGGTGTTTTGCACCGTGTTGCCGACGTTATGCGCTACGGTGGCGGAATTCTTGCCGTTTACAACGAGGAGCTTGTGATCGAGGCACTTGTGCGCGACGGATACCCCCTCTCCGAGGCTCGTAAATTTGCCAACGACGGCTGCTGGGAGGTACAGATCCCCGGCAAGACCTTTTTTGAGTATTATCCGTTTGACGGCTTGCAGATCCTTCAAAAAGCACTTCAAAGCGAGACGACGGATTGGGAAAATATTGATTTTGAAGCGCTTTACCGTAGCTTTATTGCCGATCTGAGAGAATGGTGCAGTGAGAACATTCTCAAAAAGAGAATTGCCAAATTTGCAACCAAGAACCCCTCCGAGGAATGGAAATGGAATCCGCAAACGCCCTGCTCGGTGGTCTCTCTCTTTGAACAGGGGTGCGTGGAAAAGGGACTTTCCTATTTTGAGGGCGGCCCTGTGTACAATCTTTTCTCGCCTCATATCGGCGGTCTTGCCGACATTGCCAACAGTCTTTACGCCATTCAAAAACTGGTGTATGAGGAAAAAAAGGTCACTCTGCCAAGACTTTTGGAGATTTTACAAAGCAATTGGGAGGGCGAGGAGATCCTACGTCAATACGCGCTGCACAGATATTCTTATTACGGCAACGACAACGACGAGGTTGATCTTCTTGTCAAGCGGATCCTGAACGATTTTTCCGAGATCTGTGCCTCCTTCAACCAAAGATGCGGATACCATTTTATCGCAGGTGTCAGCACCTTTGGACGGCAATTGGAGTGGGCGCCGCATCGCACCGCAACGCCCTACGGAAAGCGCGCCGAGGAGATCCTTGCCGCCAACTGCTCCCCCACCCCGGGAACCGACACGCAGGGAGCGACCGCCATTATTCGCTCCTATTGTAAGCCCGAGCTTGTCCGCCTTGCCAGCGGTGCGGCATTGGACATTCGTCTGTTACCGTCAAGTGTAGAGGGTGAGGACGGCTTGCAGGCACTTGTGGGACTGATGCGCGGCTTTGTCACGTTGGGTGGCTTCTTTATGCAGCCCGACGTTGCAGATGCCAAAATTTTGCGTGATGCGCAGGAGCGCCCCGAGGAGTATCAAACACTGTCTGTTCGCGTTTCGGGCTGGAACGCACGCTTTGTAACCCTAAATAAGGAATGGCAGGAAATGGTGATCGCACAAAATGAGCATTCAACGTAAAAACACGATAAAGGTAACCGAAATTCAACGCTTTTGTATGCACGACGGGCCCGGGATCCGTACAACCGTCTTTTTTAAGGGCTGTCCCTTGCGCTGTGCATGGTGTCACAATCCCGAAACGCAACGGGTAGAATCGGAATTGCTTTTTGATCCCAAGCGCTGCATTGGATGTGGGACGTGTCTTGACGTCTGTCACAACGGCGCACACGGAGGAAAGGTCACGCATGAGATCATACGCTCGCGTTGTCAAGGCTGCGGAGCGTGCACCGACGTCTGTCCGACGGGGGCGCTGGAGCTTTGCGGCAAAGAGATGACCCCTGCAGAAATTCTTTGTGAGGTGGAAAAAGATCTCGCCTTTTACGGTGCCTCGGGCGGCATCACGCTGTCGGGCGGAGAACCTTTTTTGCAGGGCGAGGGAGCGATCTCGCTGTTACAGCTTTGCAAGGAACGGGGAATTTCCACCGCCGTGGAGACCTGCGGATGCTTTGACGCGTCGTTACTTGCCCAAGCCGTTCCCTTGACCGATCTCTTTTTGTGGGATCTGAAGGACACCGACTCCGACCGTCACACGCACTGTACGGGAGTCTCCAACAAGCACATTCTGAAAAATCTTGCCTTAGCTGATTCCCTTGGCGCACGCATACGACTGCGTTGTATTCTCGTAAACGGAGTCAACACCGACCCCGAGCATTACCGCCAAATCGCACTGATCGCGGCATCTCTTGCTCACCTTGACGGCGTGGAGCTGATCCCCTATCACGCCTACGGCGGTAGTAAGGCAACGCTGTTGGGACTTGCGGACAACGGGCGCAAGGAGTGGATCCCCACCGACGGGCAAATGGCACAAGCCAAGGAAACGCTACGCGGGCACGGTATATCGGTAATATAATTAAAATTCCCCTCGTCATTCGGCTTTGTATCCTTTGTACAGAAGGCTGAAAGGGACGGGGGGAAATTTCATGCCGTCTACATAACCAATTTTAGTTGACAAAATCCCTTTCATATGGTATAATTGGAACAACCTAATACCAAACAACGAAAGGAATTGTCATGAATCAACAACCCTCTGTAAAAAAGCCTCCGCTCCGTGCAATTGCACAGCACAAGTACAACACCGCACGCGTAAACCTGCTTTTGGTCATTGCAATGTCGGTCATCAACATCATCTTTATTGCCGCGCAAACGGGAACCTACTTCCTGTTTTCGGCATCGATCCCCGTTGTCGTCACCGATCTCGGTGTTTATCTCTACGCGGAAACGGGTGTCACCGCCTCGCTGATCATCTTTGCTGTGATCGCGCTCGCTCTCACGCTTCCCTACCTGCTTTGCTGGATCTTTTCCAAAAAGCATTTTGCTTGGATGATTGCCGCGCTCGTGTATTTCTGCCTTGACACGGTTTGCATGCTTTATCTCTTTCTTGGGGATCTTTCCGCAATCCTTGACGTGGTTTTCCATGCATGGATCCTCTACTATCTCATCATCGGCGTCAAGTACGGTCATCAGCTCAAGAATCTGCCCGAGGACGTTGCCGCCGATACCGAGTTTGCCAACGGTGGAAGCCTCTTTGTTTCCGACACCGAGCCGGCCGCAGAGACCTTTTCTGCCAACGACTCCCCCATTTTGCGCACTGCGCAGAGTGAAGAAAAGATCAAGGTCTACACCGAAGCACTGGTTTCGGGACACACCATCACCTACCGCAAGTACGGAAAGAACCTTGAGGAGCTTGTCGTGGACGGCTACGTCTATGCAGAATTCACCTTTAAGGGAATTGCCAAGCCTCACGAAATGAGCGCGGTAGTATACGGCATGGAGATTACCGCAGGATATTTCCAAAACAACTACATCAAGGTCAACGGAAACGTGGTTGCCCAATCGGTTCGTTGGATCTAAACACCAAAAACAACTCAAACAGCCGCACACGGCAGAACCGTGTGCGGCTGTTTTCATTTAGTTCAGATAAGGCTTAAAGCGTCCGCCGCTGAAATAGGAAAACACATTGGGCGTTTTGATCATTTCCCTTGCAAAGATCAAAAGGGCGACAAACGATGCCGTAGGATTGAATTTATAGACCTCTTGCGTTACGTCGTCCATCTCAATTTGCGTTGTGACGATCAGATTGTATTTTGCAAGCGTTTTGATGATTTCAAGTGCGCGGTCGAATGTGACATCCATGCGCTTGACCAGCAATCCCGGTGTAAACGATTTTTTGCAATCCCGCCGATGGAGCATGACGCAAGCATGGAAGATCTCTTGATCCGAAAAATCCTTAAAAAATTCCGTATAATCCACACCCTCAAAAAAGGCTTTTTCGGTATCCTTGGGTTCGGGAACCAACAAAAAATACTGCAATCGGTTGGCAATCCCCATTCTTGTAAATCCTTGGTCGCACAGTATGCTGGAGTAACGCTGGGAATTCTTTTCGATCGCGGCTTCATATTCGGCAATATTTCCATCGGAGGGAATATCTCCAAACAACGCCCGCTCCATATCCCAACAAAGATCAAAGGCAAGCCGAAAGCGTTCCTCGGGACGGGTCTCAACGATCTTTTTGATCAAAGCCATGCCCACTCGACTCTCGTCGATCGCGCTTCTTCCAAACAAAGAATCGATAGAAACCTCAAAATAGTCTGCGATCCGCGGGATCAGCTCGGTATCGGGTACGCCGCCGTTTTCCCATTTGGACACCGCCTGCGCGGTAACGCCAACGTAATTTGCCAATTCCTCTTGCTTGATCCCCTTTTCCTTACGCAGGGCTGCAATCTGTTTTCCAATTACCGTAATATCCATAAAACTCTCCTTTTATCAAAGTTTTGAAAGCCGCTTTCTGTATCTATTTTACCACAAGATACGGTTGATTTCAATAGAGGCAATATTGAAAAAAACAACCGCGCGTTGAGAGGCTTTTGAAAAAACAAATCTGCGTTGTTTTTGATATATCCCCGCAAGGGCAAGCAAACGTCAACGGGGCGCCGTGCTTCTTCGCACGGTGCCCCGTTATCCGATTCAAATCTGTTCGTCCGCTGCGGCGGTGGAAAAGCTCTGCTCCATTGCGGCATTGTCCGCGCCGCACAAAACCTCGGCAATATTTTGCTTGACCAACATCAGTTCGTTCTCGTCCAAAAGATCATGGACGGTCAGCTGCTTTTTTGCCCTTCTTTTTGGCTCATACGCAATCAGCGCACCGCCCAAAAGTCCTGCAACGCCTGCAAGCAGGATCCCCGTGCAAACAGCCTGTTCCTTTTTCTTGCAAACGGCATATCCAAAGATCAACGCTGTGGAGGCAACCGCCACCGCGGCACCCGTCAGCGCGTAAAGTTTTTTGTTCATGCTTGATTCTTCCTTCCCTGTAATGACGGGAAACGCTTATTTGGAGATCATCTTCAGATACGCGTTGATAAAACCGTCGATCTCTCCGTCCATGACCGCCTGAATATTTCCCGTTTCGTACCCCGTACGTGTGTCCTTGGCAAGTGTGTAGGGCATAAAAACGTAAGAACGG
>JAGANE010000312.1 GCA_017624395.1 Clostridia bacterium | reverse complement strand
GCATCAATCCCAGATAGTCGATGACAACCAAGCCGAGATTTTGTACGCGGCGCAGCTTTGCCTTCATTGCCGTCACCGTCATGCCCGACGTATCGTCGATCAAAATATCACACCCTGCAAGCTCACTTGCTGCGGGTGCCAGCTTTTCCCAATCCTCGGGCGTCAAGACCCCCGTACGCAAGGTGTAGCTGTTGACGAGTGCCTCACTGGTAAGCACACGGTTGACCAGCTGCTCGGCAGACATTTCAAGCGAGAAGATGCAAACCGCCTGTTTGGTCTGCTTTGCCACATTGGTGGCAATGTTGAGCGCAAAGGAGGTCTTTCCCATACCGGGACGCGCGCCCACCAGAACAAGGTCGCTCTTTCCCATTCCTGCAAGCACACGGTCAAGCCCCGAAAAGCCTGTCTGCGTTCCCTGCGTTGCCTCCTTATTGGTGTTCAGCTCGTGCAAATGGCTGTACACGTCGCCCAGCACCTCGCGGATATGACGGAAGTTTTTGGTGTCACGTCCCTGCGCAATATCAAAGATGAGATGCTCGGCGTGATCCAGAATTGACGTCACCGACTCCTGCTCGGAGTATGCCGCCTCGGAGATCTCCCCCGCTGCCGCAATCAATTGGCGCAAAATACTTTTTTCCTTGACGATACGCGCATAATCCTTGACGTTGAGCGCATCGGGAACCGCCTCGGTCAGCGTGCGGATATAATCCTCGCCGCCCGATTTGTCGTAAATGCCTTTGACCACCAGCATGTCGATCAACGTGACCACGTCGATCTCACTGTTGGTCAAAAACAGCTCGTGCATGGCAAGATAGATCTGCTTATGCTCGGAAAGATAAAAATCCTCCGCAGTCAACAGATCCGCCACCTCGTTCAGTGCCGCGGGATCGATGAGGATCGAGCCAAGCAAGGATTGCTCGGCAGGCATCGAAAACGGCAGCTTTCGAATCAATTCGTCCTGCATATCGCTTACTTCTCGCAAACCAGAACGTAGACCTTACCCGTCACCTCGGTGTAAAGCTTGACGTCAACTTCATATTTTCCGTATGCCTTGATGGGATCGTTCAGCACGAGCTTGCGCTTGTCAACCGTGATCCCGTGGTCGGCTTGCAATCTCTCGGCAATATCCTTGGAGGTGATCGAACCGTAGAGTCTGCCGTCGGCACCCGAGGATGCGGGGATCTTGACCAACAAGGACTTCAAGCGCTCTGCCAGCTCCTTCGCTTCCTTCTTTTCGGTCTCGATGCGATAAATTCTTGCCGCCTCCTTCACCTTAACGTCGTTGAGCGACTGTGCGTCGGCAACCTTTGCCAGCTTGCGCGGAATCAAAAAGTTTTTGCCGTATCCGTCGGATACCTCGATCACGTCATTCTTTTTTCCCTGACCCTTGACGTCAGCAAGTAAAATTACTTTCATTTTTCTATTGTCTCCGTTTTTTTGATATTTATTTGTAAAAAGATATTTGATCAGCGCTTCATGCCTTTTTCGTTTTCATACTCGTTGTCCATGTATTCGTCCAGCACGGTCTTAAGCTGCAGGCACGCCGACTCCAGCGTGGTATGCGTCATACGCGCACCCGCCATATCGTAGTGACCTCCGCCACCCAAGCGCTGCATAATGATCTGCACGTTGATCTTATCGTGTGAACGTGCCGAAATGGTAACGGTATCGTCTGCGCGAAGCAGTGCAAACGACGCCTCAATGCCTGCAATGGTCATCAGCTTGTCCGCCGCCTTTGCCACGGCAATGTTATCCTCCTCGGTTGCGGCATGATCCACACTCAGCCACGTCAGAGCGATCTTTTCCCGATAGGTACGCGTGCGGCTGTCAATATCACACGCCGTAAAGAGGTTGGACATCGACTCCGCAAAGAAGCCGCGTACCGAATTGGCATGCGCTCCTCTGCCGTACAGATAATGCACCGCCGAAAAGGTCTGCATTCCCGCACCCTGCGTAAAGTTTTTGGTATCCAGCATCAAGCCTGCCAGCATCAAATTTGCCTCCTCCTTGAGAAGTCGGTCATGATACGGGCTGAATTCCAGCATCTCGCTGACCAACTCGCTCGCCGCGGCAACCGCAGGACGGATATAGGTCATCAGAGGCTTGAACTCGTAAAGCTGATCCTGTCTGCGGTGGTGGTCAATGATCACCACGTTTTTCACGCACTTGAGAAGTCGCGGTGCCTCGGTATTGAACACGTTGTTCACGTCGCTCATGATGAGCAGCGTATCCGTGCGAACCGCATCAAGTGCCGTATCTCCGCTGATAAACATGGAGCGATACTCGGGGATATTGGCAAGCATATCGTAACAGATGCGGAAGTTGATGTGATCGCGGTTGACCACGATGCGGATCTTGGAGGCATCGCCGTCTCTTGCGCAAATGGCAAGTCGGGCAAGACCGACACAGGAGCCGATCGAATCGTAGTCGGGGGCACGGTGTCCCATGATCAGAACGTTTCCTGCCTCCTGCATCAGCTTGCACAGATGCGAGGAGTTGACACGCGAGGTAATGGTGGTGGAGCCGTACATCGTATTGACACGTCCACCGTAGGGGGTCACCGATTTTCCGTCGTTGACCGCCGCCTGATCTCCGCCCTTTTGCAAGGCGATATCCAGCGCATCGCTGGCGGCTCGCTCCTTGTCCTCAAAGCTGCCGTCAATGGCACCGACACCGATCGAAATGGTTACGGGAAAGCTATTGTCTCCCAGCTGAATGCTACGAATGGTGTCCAGGATACGGAACTTGTTTCGGATGCACTTATCCAGAGCCGCACGGGTAAAGACCAGAAGATATTTTTCACGCTCGTATTCACGCAGCATGCCGCCAAAGCTTGCCGCCCATTCCTTGAGCTTGGTCTCGATCTCATTGACCGCAGTACGGTAGCTGACGCGAATATACTGCGCTAACTCCTGCAGGCTGTCAATAACGATATAAGCCACGATCGGCTCGTCGCGGTACATTTTTTGCTTCATGGCAAGCATCTCGGTAACGTCCTCAAACACAACAAAGAAATAATCCTTGCCGCGCGAGCGCATGACGTAACAGCGAAGCTCGTATTTTTTGCCATCGATCTCGGTGATCATCGGCTTGGTATTGTCAATCGGTACACCGTCCTCATTGACCGTAATATCCTTGACCTGTCCTCCGTTTTGCGCGTATGCCACAATGTCCTTCATGGGAACCGAGCAAAACGAGGAAAGCGGCACGTTGCACACGGGAGAGCGCATTTGCAGAATGTCCTGCAAAGCTCCACTGACGATCTTAACAGTACTGTCAGCCCCCACAATGGCATAAGGAACATCCACCACGTAGCGGAACATATCGCTGATCTCCGTGGTCATCAGCTCTGCCGCATCGTTGGCAAGCGTGATCCTACGGTAGCGTACCAAATACGGGATCAGAATACATCCGACCGAAAGCACGTAAACACCGCAGAGAGCCAAGCCGTATAGCGGCAGCTCCTCTGCCTCTGCAAGCAGGGAAAGCGCGGTAAATAGCCCCAGCAGCACCGCACCGATCACGGCGGCGGCAATCAAAGGCGGGCGCAGGTCTGTCCGAAACACATGACGCTTCTTTTTTTGCATATGTATAACCGGCCTTTCTGCGAAAGGCATCGACGGGGTTATGAAACCGCAGATGCTTTTCGCTTTTTGTTAATAAATTTGTGTTAAAATAGAGTCAAGAACCGGCAAACTAAGGAACCCGTGGAGGTGAGTGGTGGGCTAATCCCCGCATATGTATATGGTGTCGGTCGTCCGTTAAGGCATCAACGATTGGAGCTGTCAGAGCCCGTAAACTTATCTCTTACGAATCGACTCGATTTTGCCGGATGACCAGTCCCTGCCGGTTCTGTAAACTTTAAGGAGGGACTTAGATGTTCAAAATTTTTCGCAAGAACTGTTGCGGATTGGATGTTCACAAGACTTGGATTTATGCTTGTATCGGTATTACCGATAGCAACAGTCTTACATCCTACAAGGAAGCGCGCTTTTCTTCTTTCTCCAAAGGTCTTCGAGAGCTTGCTGACTGGCTTGCGTCTTATTCCTGCACCGAGGTGTGCTTGGAATCGGCCGGAAAGTACTGGATTCCCGTATTCAATATTTTGGAGAAAACCTGTAACGTGGTATTGGCTCATCCCAAGTACACAAAACCGCAAAAGGGTAATAAAACAGACCGAAAGGATGCCAAGTGGATTTGTGACCTGTTCATGTGCGACATGATCAAGCCAAGCTTTATCCCGCCGGCAGACATTCGCCAACTTCGTGACCTTATGCGATACAGGGAAAAGCTCACGAACTGTCTGACGGGGGAAAAGAACCGTGCCCAAAACTGTCTGACTGTCTCAAATCTCAAGATGGATGATGTGTTTTCCGATGTGTTCGGTAAATCTGCCAGATCCATTACCGAATACATTTTGGCTCATCCGGGGGAGTATTTCGATGTCACACCGTTTGTGGACGGACGGTGCAAACAACCCATTGAAGAAATTCAAGCTGCCGTGGATGGGGCAATTTCAAGAGAACAGGCTACTAAACTTCGTGAATGTCTCGACCACATTGACGAGCTCAAGCATCACCGTGAACTGATTGAAACCGAGATCCATCGTCTTGCTGAGCCTTACGCCTACTCTTTGGAGCTGATTCGTACCGTTCCGGGCTTCTCCGCCAATCCCATGACTGCTATTGCACTCATTTCGGAAATTGGTGTCGATATGTCCGTGTTTCCTACGGCGAAGCATCTCTGTTCTTGGGCGGGCTGTTGTCCTCGCAACGACGGCAGTGGCGGAAAGGTTAAATCTACCAGAATTTCCCGTGCGGGTGCTTACCTAAAACCTTTGTTGGTTCAAGTTGCCAACGCGCTCATTAAATCCAATAAAAACCCGGAATTTAAGGAACGTTACCGCAGAATCAAGGCTCGGCGCGGTCATAAAAAAGCCATCATTGCTGTTTGCCGTATGATTCTCGTTGCGGTGTGGAATATTCTTTCCAAACTTGAACCGTACATTCCTTGTGTTGTTGCAGATACTCCAGCTCCTTTTTCCAAAGAGCTTTCGCTATCCCAAGCACTGAATTTCCTTAAACTTCGGGGGTACGTCATTAAGGATGATGTTCCCGTCGGAGCAATTACCTAATTAGCATTTGCCATACTGTTTTTTTGACTGCCTTGCGACAGTCTTTTTATCTGCGCGCTTTTTTAGGGGAGCCGGCGATTGGGGTTAGGTGGTTGTTTCAAACTTCATTCCTCCTTTGTTGGAAAAATCAAATCTGTCACAAAACAGGCATTATTCTTCGGCATCGTGATCGTCCGAATGGTCGCCTCCGCCCATCTCTCTGATCTTTTCGGAAAGCTTTTTATGAAGCGCCATCATGACACGGTCATAAGCACCCCATATGGCAATCAGGGAAAATCCGCCCCCTGAGCAGCAGAACAACGCACCGAACAAAAGGATCAAAAAGATTCGCATTCCACCACGCGCTCTGGCAAAGCTGACCGCAATACTGCGCGCTCCAAGCACCAAAAAGCCGGGCATCAGGATCATGGAAACGTTTTGTATCACCGCTCCCGCCATCGTCAACGGAGAGATAAAAAGCGACAGCACAAACGTCAGGGTATAAAGCACGGCGGCGGTCACACTCATGGTAAAGAAGCGGTATTCCTTGGTCACCACATCTTTCCAGCCGCTGTTGACGTAATGCACTCCCAAAAGCATCTGCGCATCAAAGGCAAGAATACTGCAAAGGATCACCGCAACACCGGGAAGCATATTAAACAGCAACGAAACCACGTCCTCGCTGTAAAATGCCGCCATTTGCTCCGCAAGCTGCTTTGCAGACTCGGTGGGTGCCTCGGCGATCATGGAAAGAAGCCCGTCGCGCGTTGCTAAAACCTCGCTTGTTACGCTTGCGCGGATCCCCTCAAAAAATCCAAGGATCTGTTCGCGTCCGATTCCTCCCGTGGCACGCTGTACCAAAAAGAGCAAAAGAACAAGCAGGGAGATCAGATACCCGACCTCGGTATAACAGATCACCGTGGTGCGCCCCTTGCCGCCAACTGTTGCTACGGAAAGCAAAAGTGCCGCGGGCAAAAAGGAGAGCGCGAGCAGCGAGGTCTGCCAATCCTGCGATACCGCAAAAGAAATGGCAAAGCCCGCCAAGGGCAACAGCAATGCGGGATAGGACCGTTTCAACACGGTCATCAGATATGCCAGCGTCATGCCCCCCACGATCAGGGAAAGAACCACGGATGCGCCCTCAAAGCCGAAGGTCAAGCCGAGCATTGCGGTCAAAATAACGACAGTAACAGTGGCGGGTGAGCGTGCCGCAAACACAACGTATGCAAACAAAATTGCCGTGATCAAAGGGGCAATCCAAGCAACGCGACCGCACAAGCCAAGCCCGACAGAAGAAAGCAGAGCGATCAGCGAAGCAAGAACCGTATATTTAGGTGAAGCCGAGGGCAACAGGTCTCTCTTGTCCCACGGGTTGATGCTTTCATTTACAGTAGATGATTCATTCATCGATACCATATCCATCCTTTCTCGGATAAAAATCCCCTATTATAATAGTATAACATATTTTTTGCTTTTTGTAAACACTTCCTTATATTTTTTATATTTTTTTTACGCATCCCATCACATCAAGGGCTGTTTCTTCAAAAAAACATCACAAAAAAATGTCGCAGAACGAAAAAGAACGGCAAATTTTGTCCTTTTTCGTCCTGCAACGGTGATGATCAAGACTTTGCAAATGAGGAATCCGTCTCCAAGGCAGTCACTTTTTCTCTTTTTGGATGTGTCCCTCGACGGTGTCGCTTGGCACGGACTGTCTTTTTTCCCTTTTGTGGAGCCGAGGAAACACCGCAGCACTCGGGATACGCCTGTGCGATCATATCGGGAGTCGCGTGCTTGGCACGGCAGACGGCACTGAGCAACAGCATCGTCGCATAAGCGTCCCCGTCACTTCGGTGTCGGTTGTCGGGCTCCTCCCCACACCACGCCGCAACGCAACCGCCAAGCCCACGTGCATCCCGATGCTCCTCCAGCCTGCGGCAAAGCTTTTCCATATCCAACGTCCGAAAGCGCAACGGCTCCAAGCCGTATCTCTCACAATCCTTTTTGAGGGCACGGGTGTCGTTATTGACGGCAAAGCCCACTGCAAGATCCGCCTCGGAAAACAGCGCCGCCAAAGCGTCATAATGCGCAGGAAAATTGGGCGCCGCCTCCACCTCCTCCTTGGGATAGGCAAGTATATTTTCCACCACGTAATCGTTCCAGGTGGAATCGGGATTGATCAAAAGATCGGTTTGCGGTCGCAACACCTCAAAATTCTCATCGGTCATCAGATAGCCAAAGGAATAAATAGAGCCGGGCACACGCCCATCGGCAAATTCCATGTCAAAAAACAACAGCTTCACGGCACAAGGTCGTCCTTTCCAAATCCATTTTCTCTGTCGCTCTCTATTTTAACGCATTTCCTGCAAAAATTCTATCAAATAATATGAACAAAAGGTAAAAACGAATTTTTCACTTTCGTATTGCTTTTTTTCGTTTTCCGTGGTATAATGAGGTATCACAAAAACGATGAATGGATAAAGGTGCTTGTACAATTCTGCATTTTTTGGAGGAACACCATGTATAAATGTGAACGCGAGGACGAAATTCTCGCCCTGCTCAACGAAACCGAGTACGCCACGGTAGAATATCTGGCAAAGAAAATGAATATCAGCTCGTCCAGCATCCGCAGAGATTTAAAAAATTTAGAGGAGCGAGGATTGGTCAACCGCAGCTATGGCGGAGTCAAGATTGCTGACGCCACAGGCAAGCGGATCCCCTTTTCTCTGCGCAGCCACGAGAACAATTCTCAAAAAAAACAGATCGCCAAGGCGGCGCTTTCCTTGATCAATGTGGGAGACGTGGTATTTTTGGACGGCTCGACCAGTGCTTATTTTGTTGCCGAGCTACTTCCTGCCGTCAGCGGTGTGACCGTGGTGACCAACAGCGTGGATGCGGTCAGCTTTCTTTCGCGCTATGACGTAAAGGTCTATTGCACGGGAGGCAATCTTTCCACAGAGAACAAAAACGTGTTGGTTGGCGGATATGCGCAGGACTTTTTGCGTCGCATTCAAGCAGACGTCGCCATTTTTTCGGTGCAATCGGTCAACGCAAGCGGCGACTTTTTTGACTGTTACTCCGAGGAGGTCTCCATTCGTAATATCATGATGCAAAATGCAAAGCGCAGGATTCTGCTTTGCGACAGCAGCAAATGGAATAAGACCTCCACCTTTTATCAGGGCAACGTCCGCGACATTGACTACGTTGTCAGTGATCAGGATCTTAATACCCTTTTTACCGATCCGATCCCCGAAAAATACATCTTGGCGTAAAATCCCGATGCTGTAAAAGCCAAACAAAACCGACAAAAAATCAAAAAATCGTCCCCAACACAAAAACCGTGTTGGGGATTTTTTTGTCAGACGCTACACAAAAAATCTGCTAAAACGTCATCCATGGTTTCATAGTCAAGCTGCAATTGATTGCAGGTGTTGACCAATTTTTGAACGCTGTCAAAATCGGTGGAAAGATCCGAAACCGTTTTAAACGCCAGGGTGTTTCCATCGGTTTCTTCCACCACGGCAATTCCAAAGCGCGTGGCGCTCATCTCTCCGTTCAGATATGTACTGCATACAACAACATATTTATAGGACATTTTAATTTCTCTTTTCTATAATAGTTTTTAAAGTAGAATTTTTAAATCATCTAACGCTTGTCTTGCCTGCATCACCCCCAAGCCGAAAGGAGGACGGCAATCGGCAGGGGGCTTTGCAAGGGTTTAACAATAATTAGACATTCAATTTATAAAAGCGACCTTAATAGACGTATTCGATCTTTTCATTTACCACATCGTCCGCGCCGCCCGTTCCCGAGAACGTGACGTTAAAGACCGCACGGTAAGTGCCGGTATCCTGGAGTTGAGCAGAATGTGTAAAGAAATAAGCATCTTCGGTAGAAGTATCCACCCAGACGTTGTCGGTGACACCGATGTCAACCTTTTTCCAAAAGATGCCAAGCACCCGTTTTTGCAAATAGATCTCACTTCTCACCTGTGTCATATAACCAACACGACCTTCATAGGCTACCTTGACTTGAGCAAGACCGTTGTCTGAGATAATAAATGACAGTGAGCAGGCATTTACATTGGAATAGCGCGGGGTGATGCCGCTGTTTTCCTCGGCAGAAGCACCGATGGGAATGATGGAGACCATGGTTGCCATGATCAACAAACATGCGAGTAGTTTTTTTAATTTTTTCATTTTTGTTTTCCTCCATTTTGTAGGTGTTTTTTTGTCCTCATAGAGTAATACCTAAAAAAAGGACAAAATTCTTCATTTTTCCAAAAAAAATTAAAAAATTTTTAAAAATTCTAATTTTGTCATACTAAAAAATTGATATTTGATTTTTTTGCAATGCGATTGTGTGTCATTGCTAAGTAAAGGTACAAGTACTCCGGACTGCCCGAGATTCCGCTGCGGCTCTGCCGCGCGCTTTCGTGCAAGCACGAAAGTTCGACTACGCTCAGAATGACACGGGCAGTCGCGTTTGGAATCTTGCAAAAACAATTGTTTCATTTTGATAAAAGTTTTGGTCAAGCTTTTTCAAAAGCTTGCGCAGTGGAGGGCGCGTAGCCCTCCTCGCTCTCCGCAGAGAGCGAAATCCCCCTTACGGCGTTCTCTTTTGCAAGCTTTTCTCTTGCGCCTCCTTCTTGCAAGAGAAAAGCGGCTAAGGAGCTTGTCAATATTTAAAAGCGACCGCCGCAGCGGTCGCTTCTTTGCTCTTATTGCTCGTCCTTGATGCAGATCCATTCCTTGGCATAGGGCAGGGTAAGGATCCAATCGCAAAGCGTATGCCATTCGGCAAGCTTGTGCGTTCTTCTTGCATAGTAGATGTTGATCAGATTTTCGTAGTTCATGGTAACGGTACGCATCTGATTATAGGATGAGGGGAGCAGCTGGATCATGTTGTGCCAGCTTTGGCGATCCTCTTTGTGCGCCACGAATTTTTGGCGCTCACACTCAAGATAGGAAACCAAAGCGTCCAGTGCGGCAAGTCCGCCCTCGTCAAGACGGTCATGCGAAAAATCGTCACGCTCAAAGGCCTTTGCGTGGATCTTGTGCATCGTGGAGGTCGAGTTTGCCACGGTGCCAACCTTGTATGTGTCAAATTCCTTCCACCAATAAAGGGGCGCGGTAATGTCCACCGAGACAAAGACCTGACGCAAAAATTTGCGGTGATCACTGCCCGCCACGGCAAGACGGTGCCCAAAATCGAGATCGGCTGCCCCCAATACAAAGTGTCCGTCGGTATCGTAATAGCTGTCGGATTTTGCCCAGCTGTTCATGGGATTGCGCGCGCCGCGAATGGCGTTGTCCAAATTCATAACCTGATCGCGTTCAACTTTTAACATTCCTTTATCCTCTCAATCATAGCATTTTTTCAATCGTTTCCAAAAGCATTTGGGGTGTGTCCACTACCGTTTCGGCACCGTTTTCCAAAAGGAAATCGGAACTGCGGTAGCCCCAAGATACACCGATATGTGCCATACCCGCCATGCGTGCGGTCTTGACGTCCACGTCACTGTCACCAATCATCAAGCACTCCGAGGGGCTGACACCGATTTGGGCGGCAACAAGCTCACTCAAATAGGGGTTGGGCTTGGTCGGCTTGCCAAGGATGACACCCTGCGCCGCATCATAGGAGCCTTCGGGCAGGAGCTGTTGGCAGAGCTTTTTGACGTAAGGATCCTGCTTGTTGGAAAGCACCGCAATCTTCAAGCCCCGCTTGCGCAAGGCGAGGATCACCTCGGGGATCCCTTTGTAGGTGACTTTGGTATGGTGGTAGGTCATTCCGTAAAAGTCATTGTAGTCGGCATATACGCGTGTTACGGCATCCTCATCCTGTTGCAGCTCTTTTGGCATTGCACGGCGTACCAGCTCGCGCGCGCCGTTGTTGATAAATCCAAGCACCTCGTCATCGGTATGCTCGGCAAAGCCGTGCTTTTGCATGGTCAGATTGATCCCCTCGCGTATTGCCGAGATGGTATCTGCCAGCGTTCCGTCCAGATCAAAGATCACCGCCCGTATCATTGTAAGCGCCTCCCAAAACAATCTTATCTATTAAAGTATAACATAACGCGCAAAAAATGTCAAGCGTTTTTCGCGTCAGCTCTTTACTTATTCACAATTTTGTGGTAAACTGTTATCAATGACGTTATTTTGGAAAGGATCAATCACATATGGCACTCAAACAAAGAAATGAAATAGAAGAACAGTACACCTGGGATTTTACCGATATTTTTGCCTCCGACAAGGCTTGGGAGCAGGCGTACACCGAGGCGGAGTCGCTGATCGATACCATTGCCGAGGTCAAGGGAACACTGGGAGACTCTGCCGAAAGCATGAAGGCGGGCTTGGATCGCATCTTTGCCGCCTCACGCGCAATGGAGCTGGTCTATCTCTACTCCATGCTCCGCAAAAACGTGGACAACGGAGAGCCCAAGTATCAGGCAATGCAGGGCAGAGCTGTCAATCTGACGGTCAAGTTTTCCACTGCCTGCGCGTTTCTTGATCCCGAGATCCTCGCCATTGACGGTGAGCGTCTGGCAACGATGATAAAGGATCCCGCGCTTGCCACCTACCGCCATCTTTTGGAGGACACCGACCGTAGCCGCGCCTACACCAAGGACGCACAAAGCGAGATGATGCTTGCCATGCTGTCCGATGCGGCATCCACGGCATCCGATTGCTTTGATATGCTGGAGAGCGTGGACATGACCTTCCCGACGATCACGGACGAGAACGGCGAGACGGTAACGCTGACACACGGCAACTTTGGCGTGTTCCGCGAGAGCGGAGATCAGCGCGTGCGCCGCGAGTCGTTTGAGCAGTATTTTGGAGAGTTCAAAAAATATATCAACACCTTTGCGGCAATGTACGCGGGCAACGTCAAAATGGACAATTACTTTACGCAGGTGCGCGGCTATGCGTCCTCTTGCGAAAAGGCGCTCTTTGCCGACAACGTTCCCGTCAGCGTTTACGACAAGCTGGTGGAGGCGGTTCACAAGGGACTTCCCACCATGCGCCGCTATCTGGAGCTGCGCCGCCGCGTGCTGGGGCTGGACGAATTGAATATGTACGATCTTTATTGCCCCATGGTCAAGGACGTGGAAATGACCGTGACCTTTGACGAGGCAAAGGAGCTGGTTAAAAAGGCAACGATGCCTTTGGGTGAGGAATATCAAAAGCTGTTGGACCGTGCTTTTACCGAGCGATGGATCGACGTTTACGAAAACAAGGGAAAGACTACGGGCGCATATGCCTGCGGTGTTTTTGGCGTTCATCCTTACGTGCTGCTCAATTACACCGACACGCTGGACGATGCCTACACGCTGGCGCATGAGCTTGGACACGCCATGCACTCCTATTTCTCGGACACCACGCAGGATTTCCCCAACCACGATTACCGCATTATGGTTGCTGAGGTTGCATCCACGGTCAACGAGGTGCTTTTGACGCGCTATCTGCTTTCCACCGAGACTGATCCCGCGCGCCGCGCTTATATCCTCAATCATTTTCTTGAGGGCTTCCGCACCACGGTATTCCGTCAGACGTTGTTTGCCGAGTTTGAGCGTGAGGCGCACGACCTGCAGCTGAGCGGAACGCCGTTGACCGCCGAGACCTTGAACGGCATCTATCGCAAGCTCAACGAGCTTTACTATGAGGGTGCTGTTATCAACGAGCTGCAAGACATTGAGTGGGCGCGGATCCCGCACTTCTACAACGCATTTTACGTTTACAAATATGCTACGGGCTTCTGCTCGGCAGTGTCGATCGCAAAAAAGATCCTTGAAGAAAACGGCGCCGCCGATTATCTGCGATTCCTGTCTACGGGCGGCTCGGATTATCCGCTGGAGGAACTGAAAATCGCAGGCGTGGATCTCACCAAGCCCGATACCGTCGCTTCCGCCCTCGCCGAATTTGACTCCGCCCTGACCGAGCTTGAGGGATTGTTGTAAAATATAAAATAGAATAAAGACCGTGGGGGAAGGCGCTTTTTGAAAAAAGCACCTTCCCCCACACCCCTATCCGCAAAAACTTTCATAAAAGAAAAATATGGTGTTGTTTGTTAAACGGTAGGATCTTTATATGTTAGATTTAATCGTATCAAAGAACTATTTTTGCAAACTTCCAAACGTGACAAGTCGCGTTTGATCCCCACTGCGGTCGAAGCTCGGCCATGACCGCCCGTGTCATTCTGAGCGTCGTCGAACTTTCGTGCTTGCACGAAAGCGCGCGGCGTAGCCGAAGCGGAATCTCGGGCGGTC
>JAGANE010000311.1 GCA_017624395.1 Clostridia bacterium | reverse complement strand
TTTCGAGTTCCTTCTTTGTGTGCAAAGCTAATTTCTTAGCTTCGTCGTTGTTCAATTTTCAAAGATCCGTCGCTTCCCTCTCGCGAGGTCAGCCTTGTTAGTATATCACTTCTTGCCCCCTTTGTCAACACCTTTTTTTAAGTTTTTTAAAACTTTTTTTGAGGTGTGCCTGAGGCTTTCGCCGTGATGCTTTATCATTATACTCATTTCCCCTTTATTTGTCAATAAGAAATTTGCAAAAAATTGCATTTTGTGACAAGTGACGGGAAAACTACGAAAAAGGAGGGCGTTATGCTGACATTATTGACACGAACGATGATTATATACATTCTTTTACTGATTACTATGCGGATTTTAGGCAAACGTCAGCTTGGAGAGCTGCAGGCCTCGGAGCTGGTGATCACTTTTATGCTGTCGGAGCTGGCGGTAACGCCGATCCAAAACCAGAGCATTCCGCTATCCCACGCAGTAGCGCCCGTGGTACTGCTCGTATCCGTCGAGGTGATTCTTTCCTACCTTTTACTGCACTGCGCGCCTCTGAAACGGTTGCTGTGTGAGAAGCCAAGCATTCTTGTGCGCGGCGGGGTGATCGACGAAAAAGAACTAAAACGGCAACGAATCAGTGTGACGGAGCTGCTTTCCGAGCTGAGGCAAAAGGACGTGGCGGAGCTTCGGGACGTGGAATATGCCATTCTTGAGGAAAACGGGAAGCTTTCCGTATTTTTGAAGGCGGAAAAGCGGCCGGCCACGGTGGAGGAGCTTGGGGTGGAGCCTTCGGACAGCGGACTCGCTCATCCCGTCATTATTGACGGAGTAATAAGCGCGGTGAACATGGAGCTTTCCCACACCAGCGACAAGGAAATTGAGCGCGAACTGGCCAAAAGAAAGCTACGTGTAAAGCAGGTGCTCCTTATGACGGTGGATGATAAAAAAGAATTTCACGTTATCAAACGGGGGGCGGAATAGAGCACGCTTTCGCCATCCGTTCGTTTTGCGGCCGTAAAAACAAAGCCCCGCACAAAGCGGGGCAAAAATCAAAGCGCGTATTCGCTGATGCGGTCTTCCACCAAACGATATTCGATACCGTTGACGATCAATTTCGGGCTGTTAACCGTGCTTTGCTTCAATTCATCGGTGTACCATTCGGTTTGTTCGATCCAGTCAGCCGACTCATACCAACGCATAAAAACAAGTCTTCCCTTTGCATCCACATAATTTTCAGTAACATTGGTATTGTTCTGAACGCGGATAAATTTGATTGTCTCAAACGTCCGTTCTCCAATGGTCACATCAAAGGTTCCCATGGTGTACCGAATATTATATTCGTCAATGTAGATCTTGCCGTCAACCATTTTGGGCGGGTTCTCTTTGATAAGCAAGGGTCTGCCATGAACTCGGTCATTTCCGTTGACGATGACGTCGTAGTCCTCCTCCAAAAAAGTGTATATGGACGTAGGCAGATCGTTGTCTTCGTTGCCATCGCAATCAATGGTTGCAAGATCACGAACGTATTCATCTGTAAGCTGCGTAAACCATATTTTTTCATTTTTATAGAGCTTTCCGGCTTTTATGTTGTAGGTGTCTCTGCAAACTTTAACACCGGCAACCTCGTGTATCATAGCAGCCTTGGGAACGTAGCAGGTAGATACCAACGCAAGCTTCCCGCAGCGGTACGTCCCTTCCGAATTTTTATTTCCAATCACGGGGACAATAAAAGATTCATCGGCACATTTCACCTCAAAAAACGGGCGGGGGCTTTCCTTTATAATGAGAGTTGGCATATTTGCGGGAAAACCGCAGGTATAATCTTTTTTTGCCATAAGTCTTCTTCCTTTCTCAAACATCAAAATCTGATCTGGGGTACACATAGAACGGAACTGCTTTCGAGCGTAATGCAAGCGACTTTTAACAGTGCCAATCGGAATATCAAATCGTTTTGCAATATCCTTTTGCTTATATCCCTGCATAGTCAGCTTTAGCAGCTCCGCTGATTCTCGGGGGATCAGGCTCAGAATGCGTTGTGCGTCGTCATCCTCCGCGGCATCGGCTTCTGCTATCTCAGGAATTGCATCAATCGAAATCCATTCGCTGCCATATTTTTTGCGAAACCACAAATTACATTGATTTCGTGCGATCGCCAATATCCAGGACTTGAACCATTCCTTGTTGCGAAGCTTTTCATAACCAACGTAAGCCGCGTAGTATGTTTCTTGTATGACATCGTCGGCGTCAAAGCTGCTTGGCAATCTGAAATTGATATATCGTTCCACAACAATGCGATGCTTTTTTAGCAATGCCTCAAAAGACACTTCCTGTTCCATACGTTCTCCTTTCATGCGATTAAAACCGGTTTCGCATATTAAGTTGACTTTTGATGCAAAAAGGTTCAAAGAGAAAGAAAAATATTCAAAATAATTATATCATGTAGCCTTTGACTATGCAATACAAAAGGCGCGTCCGCTCTACAGCAGACGCGCCAACAGGGTGCTTGCTTTGTTTGGTCAGAATTGTACTTTTATAAAATAGGCGGTTGACATTTCTTTGGTGTAGTCCGGGCTATAGGTGCTGCTGTAGGTAACGGAAAAATACAGGTAGAGGGTTCGGCCGAACCATTCGGTTTGGCCGCGGGAGACGACCTCCTCCCACGAGATGCGGTTTGCCAGCTGAGAATAATCCTCCCCATAGACGGAGACGGCTTGTCCGCCGCGGGCGGTTTCCGTATCGTTCGTTACGATGCGTACGGTGGGAACGCCGTTCAGGGTCACCGAGGGAATCTGCGCGGCAATGGCCGGCAGGCGGCTTGAAACCGATTGGAACATCAACATTCCGTCACCCACCAACGTGCCGTCCATTATCCAGATGAGCTCGCTGTACGCAGGCAGAACGTTCCCCTCTCCGTCGAGGAGCTCCACCTGACCGGTCAGGGGTGGAACATCGGTTCGGGACGAGGTAACGTCCGGCGTTGTGGGGGCCGGCGTGGTAATGGCGCAAGGGGTTGTGTCAGACGGAACGCGGTCACCGGGTGGGCCTACCAAAGGCTCCTCCGGGGCAGAGCCGCATGCGGTCAAGGCCAGACAGGCCAGCAAGAGAATTGCAATTTTTTTCATAAGAATACCTCCCTTTCACGTTGCTTTGACCTTTAGTCGCGCGAAAGGGAGGCAAGCCTCACGAAATTTTCATTTTTATGCAAAAACGGTGACGCCGTCGGCCAGATACACCTCGGTACGGGTGAGCTCACAGGATTCCTCCATGGGGTTGCCGCAAAGGAGGCTCAAGTGGGTCTGCATGGCGGAGATCAAAAGCTCCGGGTTGATGTACTGGTCGTTCGAGGCGGGCAGGACGGTGGCAATTTTCAGAACGCCATCCTCAAAGCGCGCATCAAGCGACAAAATGGTAGCGGAAAGATCCAGCGTTTTGCTGCCGCGCTTGGTTTCCTTTTCGATCATCAGCTCGTGGGAGAACAGCGCCTTTACCTTTTCGGGAGTCTCCGCGTCCACGCCGGCGGAGCGGATCTCCATGGAATAGCCGGCCGAGCCGATGGTATTGTACTTGGTTTCCGGATGATAGACCTTGACCACATGCATCTCGCGGGGAAAGGCTCCCGACAGGCGGGCGGCCACCTCCTCGCAGGAGAGGAGTCGGGTCAGGCGGATGTCGATGTATTCACAAACGCTTTCGCATCCCACGGACAGGGGGAGACCAAAGGAAAGCTTGGGCTGGGGGTTAAAGCCCTCCGTATACCAGAGAGGAAGCTCGGCGCGGAGAAGAATCCGCTGCATGGTGCGGAGCAGATCCAAATGGGAAATGTACTTCAGATTTCCCGTTTTGGTATAACGGATGCGGTACGTGACGTAATGCGTCTGGTTGGGGGTTGTAATCATTTCGCCTGCGGGCACCATCGGCAGTCACCTCCTAATTTATTTGCGCCACAGCCGGAGCAGGTCTCCTTACAGTTGGGGGTCGTGCGGCTTTCGTGGGCTTTGTGCATTTCACGCAGCATGAATTCCTTGGACACGCCGATATCGATCACGTCCCAAGGGAGAATCTCATCCTCGCCGAAGCGGCGGTTGGCGTAGAAAGCGGGGTCGATTCCGGTGTCGCGGAACACGGATTCCCACTTATCGTAGTCGAAGTACTCGTCCCAGGCGTCAAAGCGCATGCCGCGGGAAACGGCAAGAGCGATGGCGGGGGCAAGGCGGCGGTCGCCGCGGGCAAACACGGCTTCTACTCGGGAAACCTTAGCGTCGTGCCAATTATAGCGAACCCGTCGGTCGGTGATCTTTTCCGCCAAGAACATCTGCTTATGCATAAGGGACTCCAGACTGTCCTGCGGCTCCCACTGGAAGGGTGTATGAGGCTTGGGAATGAAGCAGGAAACGCTGACCGTCACGGTGACTCCCCTGCCCTTGGGCTTGCCATTACGATAAAACTCGTGAACCACACGCTGGGCAAGCTCCGCAATGCCGGCGATATCCTCGTAGGTCTCGGTGGGCAGGCCGTTCATGAAATAGAGCTTGACCAGATTTTTGCCGGCGTCAAAGGCCACGCGGACGGCGTTCATCAGGTCGGACTCGTCAAGATTCTTATTGATGGCGTCCCGGAGGCGCTGGGTGCCGGCCTCGGGGGCGAAGGTAAGGCTACTGGTGCGGACGGTGGAGATTTTATCCATCAGCTCCTTGGTAAAGCTATCGGCACGAAGGGACGGAAGGGACAGGTTGATCTTTTTCTCATTGGTCCATGCAAGCAGGTCGTCCGTCAGGGTATCAAGGCAGGAATAGTCGCTGATGCTCAGCGAGGTCATGGAAATCTCGCCGTATCCGGTGTTTTTGCACATGGCCTTGGCCTGCTCGTTCAAGACCTCGGGGGATTTTTCACGGACGGGGCGGTAGACCATGCCGGCCTGACAGAAGCGACAGCCG
>JAGANE010000310.1 GCA_017624395.1 Clostridia bacterium | reverse complement strand
TGTCGCTCTCCGGACCATGCTCGGCAACGGCAAACGAAATATCTACGTTATGTTTACTTTTCAAGGAAGAATAAAAGTCGGAAATCGCTGTAATAACGTCCTGTTCTTCCTTTTCTCCGCGAACGATCGTATAGCCGTTCAGATCTAAATATTGACCGTCGCTTGAAGAAGGTTCCCCGCCGTTGCCATCCGTCTTTCCGCAGCTTGTTACAAGAACGGAAAGTAATAAAAATACAACTCCAAATTTCTTTATAAAAGTCCTCATAAATTAAACTCCTTTACGCACAAGTGTATCGTTCACAATATCAAAATGAAGCGGATCAATATTCTCTGTCATGTAGCGTACGCCATTCTTTTCATAAATGCACTGATATCCCCAAAACGCAATTCCGCCAAACAGCTTGGTTTGGGAGGTGTGATCATCGTAAATCAATGCATTTTCTGCTTTGGCGTTCCCAATTCCCGCACTGAATCCATAAATTTCCGTAATACCGCCATTCTGCGTAAGCACCGCAGTTCCGGGGCCTTCCACCTTAAAGCCATACAGCTTTAGTGTTGAAGCATCATTCAGCACCTCAACGTCGGCTCTTTCGGGATTGAGATTATACGCCACCACGTTTTGTCCGTGAAACTCATAAGGAATCATTTTTGAGAAAGCAGGCTCATATCCGATCCTTGCAAGAATGGTATCCATAGAGTAGGTTCCTGTCGTGCAAGCACAGTTGTCGATAAACAGATTGCTGCCCCCTGCGGTATTGAAATACATTGCCGCCGTTTGCGTGTGCAGATTTTTCATATAGACGTCGCGCTTTGCGGTCTGCTTAATCAAACGAAAACTACCGTAAAACTGCTCAAAGGTATAAAGATTTCGCATGGTCAAAAGGGCTTTGCTTTCCTCGTCGATCACGAAAAGGCTGTCAAGCTCTCCGCTGATGAGCTGTCCTCCCGCAAACAGATCACAAAACAGAAAGTCAATCAGCTTTACGCTTGCAGGAATATGGATTTTTCCATTCACAAAATAGTGACCATTTCCAAAAAAGATATAGGGCTTACCCGAATACATCGCTGCTTGTATGGCTCCCGTACTATCGGTAACACCGTCTCCAACCGCGCCAAAATCGTCCACGAAAGCAATGTTTTCACCGTTTATTTCGTGGTTTACCGTTGGCATAACGTCCATGCTTTCAAAGGTGTAAAGCAGATTTCCGTTTGTATTTTTGCAAGCAGACGGCTCACCAAACAAGAACTGCTTTCCAACGCCGTCCTCAAAGCGGAACATTGGAGCATCGCTTTTTTCCATTCGTCCAAACAGATTTGCGATCGCCCTGCTCGACCGGACGCAAGCACAATTGATCCGATCAAAGGTGATTCCGTCAAACACGCAAATTGAGGTTGCGGGCGAGGTGAAAACACCGTAGTCAAAGCCGCAGATCTCCACGTTTCTGAAAACCGCTTCGGTTGCCACGGGAAGCTGTAAACCTATCTGCGAGGAGTGAGAAATCAATCTTACGTTTTCAACGTTCCCGCTGTTATTGGAAACAAACCGAAGGGCAACCGCGCCCTCGTTCCCCTCTCCGCAATCCACGGTAATATCTGTGAAAATATTTAACTGCGATATGTTTGAGCATTCCTTTTCACAAGCATGAGGGGCATTTGTATAGCTCACAACCGCTTTGCCTGATCCGGTCTCAAAGCCTTTTGAATGATCAGCCAAACGGATCACCGTCCTGTCCCGATCCTCACCCATGATGCGAATTCCTCTGGTCAACTCATAGTAGGGCTTAGACCAATGTCTGTTTTGCAGATCCTTCAATGTATAGCTTACGGTATCGCTCACCAGATAGGTTCCCGCAGGAAAGTATATGATCCTTGACGCGGGGGCAAATTCGGGATAGATAACACTATACCCTTCCTTCCAACGTCGATTTTCAAACCCAATGTAATACTGTTCCAGATCAAGGCGTTCCGTTGTCAGTCGTTTCTCGGTTTCCAGCACGCCCTCGATCTCACGGGACAAAACGTCGTCAAATACACGACAAAGAATTTCCGTGCAATCCACTCGTCCGGTTGGGTCTGCGCAATACGGTGGCTTTGTGACGTCGATCACCGCTTGGGTTGTAAGATGCTTCATTTCAGTTCACCTCAATTTCAAAAAAGCGCGCGCTGTTTTTGCTCGGCAATCGCACGG
>JAGANE010000309.1 GCA_017624395.1 Clostridia bacterium | reverse complement strand
GCGAGGAGGCTTGCGCAGCCTCCACCGCGCAAGCTTTTGAAAAAGCTTGACCAAAACTTTCAGCAATCTGACGAAACCCGTTTGTTTTGTCTACAGTCTGAGGGGAGCCGTTACGGCTCCCCGATTGTAAATATTTATATGTCAAATAACGACCACGGCTCTCCCGATGGGGCATAGGTAAAGACCGTCGTCTTTCCGCTGATCGGGTGGGGGAAGGTCAGGCGGTGGGACACCAATGCAATTGGGCATCGGTCGTGCGCGCCGTACTTTCCGTCTCCCAGGAGGGGGTGCTTGCGGTAGGAAAATTGCACGCGGATCTGATGCGTTCTGCCCGTATGCAATTCAATTTGTAAAAGCGACAGCCTGCCGTATTCGGGATGGTCGCAAACGGCAAGCGTCCGATAAGAAAGACTTGCAGCCTTTACCCCGCGCCGCTCACGATCCACAACAAAGGTTTTGTTGCGTGTGCGGTCGTGGAACAAAAGATCCTGCAATTCACCTGCGGGAGCATCCATTTCTCCGTGGATCACGGCAAGATATTCCTTTTTGACGGCGTGTGACTGTACGGCGGCAGAAAGCTTGGCGGCTGCCTGCGGTGTTCTTGCGTACACCATCACACCGCCCACACCTAGGTCAAGACGGTGAACCACACCAACGTAGCCGTTGGGGTTTCGATTTGCCAAGAGATCGGCAAAGCCCTTTTGGTCGGGGGCTTGCTCGGAGAGTAGATCGGGCGGCTTGATCGCCACGGTGATGGCTTGGTCTTCCAATAAAATTTCCATAAATGCTCCTTGGGGAGAGTGAATTGTGAGGGGGGAACGATTTGAAAACAACCGATGCTTTGAATACCGATCGGCTTTTGGAGGCACTTGGGAGGCTTGACGCGCCGCCACTTGGCCTTGTGCTGGATTGTTGTGATTCCACCAACGCCGAGGCAAAGCGCCGCATCCTTGCAGAGGGGACGTCCCCTGCAATCATTGCGGCAAATACACAAACGTCGGGGCGGGGCAGACTTGGCAGAAGCTTTTAGTCCCCCGCGCAAACGGGGTTGTATTTCAGTATCCTCTATCCCGTGACAGCTCCCTTGTCGGGGGTGGTTTCTCTGACGGGTGCCTGCGCGGTTGCCGTGATGCGTGCCATTCGTGGAAGGACAGGCATACAGACCGAGATCAAGTGGGTCAACGATCTGTATCTTGACGGTAAAAAGGTGTGCGGAATTCTTGCAGAGGCGTTGTCCATGGGAGACAAAACGCATCTGATCGTTGGAATCGGCATCAATCTCAGTACAAGCATCTTTCCGCAAGAGCTGCAGGAAAAGGCAGGCTCTCTTGACTGTCACAACGTTCCGCGCGCAGAGCTGATTGCAGAGATCTATCAAAATCTCTTGCCCTTTTTGACAACACCGAGCGATCGCTCATGGTTGGACGATTATCGCAAGCATTCTATGGTGATCGGGCGATCCATCGAATGGCTGTGCGGCGAGGAGCGGCACGAGGGGATTGCTGTGGGGATCAATGGGGACGGTGAATTGGAGGTGCGCTTGCCCGATGGTGGGCATACTCTGCTTCGCACGGGAGAGATTTCAATCAAAATAAAATAAGAGATCAGTTTGGCTCATTTTGCATTTTTTTGCGATACTGCGTTGGGGAAATTCCCATTTTGCGACGGAAAAGTCCCGAAAAATAAAATTCATCCTCAAATGAAAGGTAGGACGAAATATCCTTGACCGACATACCTGTTTCGGTCAAAAGCTGGCAGGCAAGCTCCATTTTGCGGTTGAGCACGTAGCGGTATGGCGGAATGCCAAGCTCGGCGCGAAACAAGCGCTCTGCCTGCGAGGGGGATTTGTTGCAGACGGATGCCAGCTGCTCAATACGGATCACATCGGTTTCATGCTGCTCGATATAGGAAAGCATTGCCTGCACGGGCGTTTGTGTGGGAGCCTCGGTGACCGAGATCGCACGCGACATACGAAAGAAAAGATCGTTGATCAACGCCGTGCATTTTTCGGGTGCGTGGTCGGATTCGGGTCGCGCGGCGTAATATTGGAGCTTTAATAAAAGATCCGAGGTGTCAAGGGCAGGGAAGTAGGAGATTCCCTCCACGCCGTACTCTTTGGCAAGTGCTTTTACAAACGAGCCGGAAAGATTGACCCATATCTTTTCCCAAGGATCCTTGCGGTCACAAAAATAGTGCTGATCGGCATCCTGCTCAAGAAAGTAGGTGTCTCCTGCGCGCGGAGAAAATTGCTTGTCACCCACCTGCACCTCGCCCTTGCCGCTGACAATGTATTCGATGCAGGAAACACCGGATTGCGGACGGTTGATGACGTAGCTGCGGTGAGGATAGGTCGTGCCGCACATATGCAGCCGCAGATCCAGCCGCGGCGGAAGTCTATCCGAAATTGCCTTCATTTGAAAAATCTTTTCCTTCAAGCACGAGCCCTCCTTTTTGTTTTTCTCTGCATTTATTATAACAAATCAAGCAAATATTGTCAATAAAAAGTACGTAAAAAACGATCCGATTTGAGATTTTTGAAAACGCTTCTCAAATCGGATCATTGATTTTATTTAAAATAATACAAAAAGGAAAGATCCTGCTGTACGTATTCCTCGGGCGTGAACCACCGCTCGGTATCGTATGCCTCGTTCCACTCCTTGGTCTCCTCGTCGCAGTAGGCGACCGAATAGAGGTAGCGGTCGGTTTCGGAATAAAAGGTTACCGATACGCGGATCTCTGGGGTCAAAGCTCCTTCCTTCCAAACGTACTTGGTTGCGGCATCCGTGGTGATGGAGGATGCGGGAACGTCCGCGTATGCCTCCTCGGTTTCGTAGGTGTGCGTAAAGCCGAAGATGGCTTTTCGCTCACCGTCAGACTTGACGTTACAAAGCCCCGTCAGCTCCTTGGATTGTATGTAATCCCCCTTTTCCGCATCCCACAAAAAGCAGATATAGGAGCGGCAATCCCCCGCAACCTCATTGACGATCATAAAATCGGTGCTTCCGTCAAAGTTGAGATCAAGCACCTCAAAGCCATAGTGACCTCCAAGGGTGCCCACGTCCTTTTTGACACTTACTTTTTTTGCCCAAAGAAGCTCCTCGCCGCGTTTGACGGTGATCTGCTTGGAGCGCGTACCGCTTCCGCGAACAGAAAAGGTGAGTCCATTGTCATTGTCATCTACCACATACAAGGCGTCATAGCGTTCCTTGGCGCAGGAGACAAAGGAGAGAAGTGCGATTGCAAAAAGCAACAGCAGTGCAATAAATCTTTTCATATAAAAATCCTTTTTCAAGCATTGATTTTGCAGCTCCGTCTGTAAGCCGGGTTCTGTCGGGGACGGTCATCAATCTGCGCGCCTTGTCACCAAGACGCTTCGGAGAATATTCTCCGTGCCACCTCGGAAGCTATGTCGGACCAACGTTCCTTGAGGTGTTGCTTCGGATAGGGTTTACAGCGGACCTATGTTACCATAGGAACGGGTGAGCTCTTACCTCGCCTTTCCATCCTTACCGCTTGCGCGGCGGTCTATTTCTGTTGCACTTTCCCGACGGTTGCCCGTGGCTGACGTTATCAGCTATCCTGTCCTATGAAGCCCGGACTTTCCTCACGGTAATACCTTGCGGCAACATACCGCGCGACCGTCCGACGAAGCTGCATGAATATTATACCCGAAAAAACACGGTTTGTCAAGACAAAAGCAAAAAAACGACGAAAACGCCCAAAGCTTCAAAGCTGCTTTCGTATCTTTTCAAGCGTGGCTTTTTCCAAGCGCGATACCTGCGCCTGCGAGATCCCGATCTCGTCGGCAATTTCCATCTGTGTTTTGTTGCGGAAAAATCGCAGATTGATGATCTTTCGCTCGCGCTCGTTCAAGCGCTCCAACGCTTCCTTGAGAACGATATTTTCCAGCCACATCTCATCACCCCCAGAGGTGTCGGCAAGCTGATCCATCAGATAGAGCGCGTCTCCGCTGTCGTTGTAGACGGGCTCGTAGAGAGAGATCGGCTCCACAATTGCCTCCATTGCGTGCATCACAGCTTCCTTTTTTTCTCCAAGACGTGCCGCAATCTCCTCCACTGTCGGCTCCTTTTCCTTGGCGGCAATCAGCTCCTCACGCGCTTGCAGAGAGCGATAGGCGAGATCACGCACCGAGCGGCTGATGCGAATGGCGTTGTTATCGCGCAGATAGCGGCGGATCTCTCCAATGATCATGGGAACGGCATAGGTGGAAAATTTGACGTCCATTTCCACGTTGAAGTTGTCCACCGCCTTGATCAGTCCAATGCACCCGACCTGAAACAGATCGTCCATGTTTTCCCGACGTCCCGTAAATCGCTGAATGATCGAAAGCACAAGGCGCAGATTTCCGCTGATCAGCTCGCCGCGAGCCGCCTCGTCACCTGCCCGAGCGCGCAATAGAAGGTCGTGCTTTTCTTCATCTGTCAAAACCTTGAGCTTGGAGGTATTCACTCCGCATATTTCCACTTTGTTATAATACATTCCCAAAAACCCCGTTTTTCTTTTCAACAAAAGTATTGCCGCGTGTCTTTTGGGGTATTCAAGGCAGAAAATGGGAACAGACCGAAAAAAATCGGAACCCTTTGTTTGAAGGGTTCCGATCAAGCTACAAAAATTATAATTCGTCAATTTCCTTGAGCCACAGCGCCGAGGAAGCGTCGGAGGGCATGAGCCAAGCGCCGCGCGGAGAAAGTCCGACCGATCCAACCTTAGGTCCGTCGGGGGCGCAGGAACGCTTGAATTGCTGTGAAAAGAAGCGACGGACAAAGATCTTGAGCCATTTGCGCAGTGTTTCCTCGTCGTAGCTCTTTCCAAGCGCGTGCTTTGCAAGACGGTAAAGCTTGGAGGGCGAAAAGCCGTAGCGGAGCATATAATAGAGATAAAAATCGTGAATTTCATAGGGACCGACAAGATCCTCGGTCTTTTGTGCGATTTCCCCCTTTTCATCTGCGGGGAGAAGCTCGGGGGAAACGGG
>JAGANE010000048.1 GCA_017624395.1 Clostridia bacterium | reverse complement strand
TGTCGAGGAGATCGCGCGGATTCTCGGCGGCATTGAGATCACCGACGTACAAAGAAGCGCCGCTAAGGAAATGATCGAGGAATATCGGTGACGGAGGAGACTGCATGACCAAGACAAACGCTATGCGAATGCTGGACGCGGCAAAGATCGCGTATGAAATACTTGAGTACGAGGTGGACGAAAACGACCTGAGCGGCATGCATATTGCCGAGCAGGTGGGGTATCCGCCCGAGATGATGTTCAAAACGCTGGTTGCAAGGGGAGACAAAACGGGGCCGCTGGTCTGTTGTATTCCCGTAGATCGCGAGATCGACCTGAAAAAAGCCGCACAGCTGACGGGGAACAAAAGGATTGAAATGATCCACGTCAAGGATCTGTTGGGGCTGACGGGATACATCCGCGGCGGTGTGTCTCCGATCGGAATGAAAAAGAAATTCCCAACGTGGATCGACGAGAGTGCCCTGCAATTTGAGCGGATCACGGTCAGTTCGGGAACGCGCGGCGCACAATTGCTTTTGGATCGCGCATCTCTTTTGCAGTTTGTACAGGCAAAAACTGCAGATCTTACGGGAAAAACTTAAAAAGATTTTAAAAATATCTTGAAAATTCTCCGCTTTTATTGTATAATAAATAAGTTGTGTTTTGGAGGAATTTATGAAAAAAATCAGCGTTTTTTTATTGGCGTTGCTTTTACTGATGCTTTCATCCTGTAGCATGGCAAGGATTTTTACCAAAATTGTGCTGGCTCCCAACGGCTTGAAAGAATCTGTTTCCACGGATACGGAGGCACCTTTTTCCAAAGAGGAATCAACGACCGAGGAAGCTCCAACGGAGACTCAAGCAAAAGCTCCTGCAGATACGCAACCGCAAGTGCCCAAGCCTGAAGAAAAGCCGATTTTTGAATTTACAAAGCTTTCGGACGGTACCTACGAAATTACGAAGTATACGGGAAAAGCCAAGGAAGTGGAAATTCCGTCTACTTATCAGGGCATCAATATTACCAAGATCGGGGAAAAGGCATTTGCTTTCCATGGGGAATTGGAAAAGGTCACCTTTGCAGACGGTTGCAAGATCACAACCTTTGAAAAATATGCTTTTGGCGCTTGTTATTCATTAAAATACGTTGAAATTCCACCGTCTGTCGTCTTAATGAAAGCGGCTTTTGTGGATTGCACCGCCATGGAAAAAGTCGATATTGTGTATTGTGCGAATTGGAAGGTGTATCTGTCTAAAGAAACGGATTGCGAATATCTTTCCTTGACCTGTAACGAGGAAGTCGTTTATTTTTTAACCTCACCGTACGGATTTGATATATACACTTGGAAATATGAAGAATAAGTTTACCGTCACAGCCTTTTGTGAAGCTGTGGCAGAATGGAGATAAAACTATGCAAACCATCAAAAAGAGAATTGCGGAGCAGATCGTTAACGCTGTAAAGGGGCTGAACGCCGAGGCGGAGCTGAATACTGCCGACGTTGCCGCGATGCTGGAGTATCCGCCCGACGCCAATATGGGAGACTTGGCATTTCCTTGCTTCAGGCTTTCCAAAACGCTGCGCCGTTCTCCCGTGCAGATTGCCGAAACGCTTGCACAGGGGCTTTCTTGTGACGTGATCGAACAAGCAACGGCTGTAAACGGATATTTGAATATCAAAATCAGCAATGCCTATTTATGCAGTCATGTATTGGTCGATATTTTGGAAAAGAAAGAATCCTACGGCGCGCCTGATCTTGGAAAAGGTAAAACAGTCGTTTTGGATTATTCTTCCCCGAACCTTGCAAAGCCTTTTCATATTGGACACCTCGGCACGACGGTGATTGGACACGCAATTAAAAATTTGCATGAATTTGCAGGCTATCAATGCGTGGGAATCAACTATATCGGTGACTGGGGCACTCAATTCGGAAAGCTGATCGTAGCCTACAAAAAGTGGGGCAATCGGGAAGAAGTGGAAAACGGAGGCGTAGATGCCTTGGTGGATCTTTATGTTCGTATTAACAATGCCATTTCGGGAAATGAAGAACAGGGAATTGTCCCCGATCCCTCCCTGGCAGATGAAGCCAGAGCCGAATTTCACAAAATGGAGATGGGGGATCAGGAAAATTTGGAGCTTTGGCGTTGGCTTGTAAAGCTTTCAATCAAAGCAAACGATAAAATATACAAGCAGCTTGGAATTACCTTTGATAGCTATAAGGGGGAAAGCAGCTATACCGAGGATATGCCTGCACAAATTGAAAAATTGCGCAATGAAGGGCTTCTCAAAATTGATGACGGCGCATCCTTGGTTGATCTTAGCGAATACGGCATGCCCCCGTGTCTCATCTTAAAAAGAGACGGCTCCACCTTGTATCCTACGCGTGATATTGCGGCAGCCTATGACAGAAAAAAATTATACGATTTTGAAAAGTGTATTTACGTGACAAGCACTCAACAGATTCTTCATTTTAAGCAATGGTTTAAGGTGGTTGAATTAATGGGCTATGATTGGTATGACAAGCTTGTTCATGTCCCTTACGGTACCGTTTCTATCAATGGAGCAAAATTGGCTACCAGAACAGGTAACGTAGTGCTTCTCAAGGATCTCTTTGATGCTGCGGTTGAAAAGGTCAAAGGAATTATGGAAGAAAAGAATCCCGATCTAAAGGGCAGAGATGACGTTGCAGAGGCAGTTGGCGTCGGTGCAATCGTATTTTATTATCTCACCAATACCCGTATCAAGGATATTAATTTCAATTTAGAGGATGCTCTTAGCTTTGATGGCAACACAGGTCCCTATGTTCAATACACCTATGCTCGTGCTTGCTCTGTTTTGGAAAAGGCTAAGGTAGAAAACACAAGCAGTGATTTTATCATTACCCGTAATGAGGAAGCCGAGCTTTTAAAGGTGATGTCTCAATACGAGGAGCGGGTTTTGAATGCATTGCAGGATTACGAGCCGTCGGTGATTGCACGCTTTATTTTGGATCTTGCAGTCGCATTCAACAAGTTTTATCATGAATGTCGTATTGCTACCGAGGCCGATGAGGCGATCCGCAATACCAGAATCAAGCTGACCGAGGCTTGCAAATATGTTCTCGGATCGGCATTCTCTTTGATCTGTCTGAAAAAGACCGAAAAAGTTTGATTATTATTTGAAAGGATTTATATATCATGTCAGGACACAGCAAATGGGCGAATATCAAGCACAAAAAGGAAAAGACCGATGCCGCAAGGGGCAAGATCTTTACCAAAATCGGTAAGGAGATCACCGTTGCGGTCAAGGAGGGCGGCGGAGATCCCGTTTCCAACTCCAAGCTGCGCGATCTGATCCAAAAGGCAAAGGCAAACAACGTTCCCAACGATAACATTGAGCGTTGTATCAAAAAGGCAATGGGAAGCACCTCCGAAAGCTACGAGGAGGTCGTTTACGAGGGCTACGGTCCCGCAGGTATTGCGGTCATCGTTACCGCAACCACTGACAACCGCAACCGCACGGCAGGAAACGTGCGCGCGTATTTCTCCAAATATCACGGCAACATGGGACAAACGGGTTGCGTGGGCTATCTCTTTACCGACGTTGGCGAGATCGTCATCAACAATGAGGACGGCGACGTGGACGAGGATAAGCTGATGGAGACCGCACTTGAGGCAGGAGCCTCCGACTTTAAGGCGGACGGTGAGGTCTTTGTGGTCACCACCGAGCCCGACGACGTTTATGCTATTCAGGAGGAGCTGAAAAACGCAGGCTACGAGATCCTTTCCGCGGAAAAGACCAAGCAACCCTCCAACTACGTCACGCTTGAAAATGAGGAGGATATCAAGTTTATGAATCTCCTGATCGAAAAGTTAGAGGATGACGACGACGTCATGGACGTTTACCACAACTGGGAAAACTGCGACGAATAAATCCGCAAAGGATAGCTTGATCGGGGCAACCTTCCAAACAGGGCAGCCCCGATCGGCTTTTTCCGCTTTATGATCGGTTTGGTCTCTGTTTCTTCGGATTGTGGCGATTTTGATCGGGATTGAACTGAAATGATGTGCAAAAACGATTGTTTATCAAGGTTGCCGCCAATCCTTGAAAAGGTTTGATTGATGTGATACAATATATCATGAAATCATTTTGACAATCAAACGGAGGAACACAACATGAAAACAGAAGCGGTTCGCTTGTACGGCTCGCGTGATCTGCGCATAGAAACCTTTGAGCTTCCCCCCGTGGGCAAGGATGAGGTCATGATGCGTGTGGTATCCGACTCGGAATGTGCCTCTACCTATAAGGCGGTCATTCAGGGACCGATGCACAAAAGAGTTCCCGAAAACGTTGCCGAGCATCCGATCGTCATCGGTCACGAAATGTGCGGTGAGATCGTTGAGGTGGGCGAGGATATGAAAAACGAATGGAAGGTTGGTCAGGGCGCCGTCATTCAGCCTGCGCTCAAGCTTGCAAGCGGATATGATCCCGGCTATTCCTATCCTTACGTTGGCGGAAATATGACCTATGCTGTGGTGCCCAAAATCGGTTTGGAGCGCGGATGTCTTTTGCATTACGATGGAGAGAGCTTTTATGAGGCATCCTTGGCAGAGCCCTTGGCTTGTCTTTTGCGTGCCTTCAAGGGCTTGTATCACACCGATTATACCAATTACGTGCGCACCGACGGTGCCAAAAAGGGCGGAAAGCTTGCCATTCTCGGCGGTGCGGGTCCTATGGGCTTGGGTGCCATTGAGCTTGCCATCGGATATGCGGGCTGCTCGCAGGTGGTCGTAACCGATCTTTCCGAGGAGCGTTTGGAATACGCGCGCAAAAAGTGCGATCCCAAGTACGCGGCGGAGCGCGGCTGTGAGTTGATCTATCTCAACACCCAAGGCTTGGAGGATCCCGCACAAAAGCTGATCGAGCTTTCGGGTGGCGGCTTTGACGACGTGTTTGTCATGGTTCCCGTCAGCGGATTGCTTACCATGGCAGAAAAGATCTGTGCCGAGGACGGCTGTATCAACTTTTTTGCAGGCCCTCCTGTGCATGATCTGCAGGCAAGCCTCAACCTCTACCGCGTTCACTACGACGGCATCCATCTGGTGGGAACCGCAGGCAGTATTCCAAAGGATATGGAGGATGTCGTTGGTTTGATCGAGGCAGGGGCGATCCGTCCAGGCGTTATGGTATCGCATATTCTCGGACTTCATGCCGTTCCCGCGGCAATCCTTGCCATGGAAAAGGTGAGCGGATGTAAAAAGATCTGCTACAACGAATTGGATATTCCCGTGGTTGCTTTGGAGGATTTTGAGGAGCTTGGCAAAACCGATCCCATGTGGGCTCGCCTTGACGAGATCGTCAAAGCTCACGGTGGACTTTGGTGTCCCGAGGCAGAGAAGTACCTCTTGGCAAACGCTCCCAAAAGACAGTGAGATAACGGCAATGCCCGTGTGAACACCGTGAGCTTTATTTACGATTCCAAAATAGAAAGGACAGAGTCATGAAAGCGATCAAGACGATTACGCTCAATCCCGCATTTGATCTTCATTATGGCATGGAGCATTTTGAAGCAAAAAAAGAAAATTACGTGCAAAGTGTACAATGCGATGCGGGAGGAAAGGGCATCAACATTTCTCGCGCACTCACGGTATGCGGCACCGAGAATACGGCTTATGTCATCCTTGGTGAGGAAAACGGCGCCGCATTTGCCGCACAGCTGGAGCGTGACGGTCTGCAATTCGTTTCTCTCAAAACGAAGGGACGCATTCGCGAAAACATTACGTTGCATCCCGCCGATGACAAGGAAACACGCATCAGTCTTGATACCTTTTCGGTGTCTGTCAAGGCATTGGAGGCGCTGGAAGCACTCCTGAATGTCAGTGAGGGTGATCTGATCGCCTTTGCGGGACGTTTGCCGCGTGGGATCGACCGTGAAACAGCCATAGGATTTTTACAACGTCTGATCCAAAAGGGTGCACGATTGATCGTAGATTCCAATTCACTCACTCCCGAGGATCTGCAAAGCATCCGTCCTTGGTTTATCAAGCCCAACGAGCAGGAGATCGCCGCCTTTCTCGGCAGAAGCGTGGATAGCCCCGACGATGCGGCAAATGCGGCAGCGGAGCTTGTCACAAAGGGCGTTGCCGAGCAGGTGATGATCAGCCTTGGCGGTGACGGAGCTGCGTGGTCGGATGGAACAAGAAAGCTGATTTTGTCGGTTCCAAGGCTGGCACACCCTGTCTCCACCATTGGTGCGGGGGATAGTACGCTGGCAGGACTTTTGGCTGCAACGGCAAGAGACTGTGAGATTTCCGACGCGCTCTGCAACGCGGTTGCTTACGGAACCGCCGCTTGCATGACTGAGGGCACCAAGCCTCCGCGCGTTGAGGACGTGGAGCGTGTCCGCAAGGACGTTACCGTGACAGAGATCAAATAAAAGAAAAGCACTTATGAACGATGCAAAAAAAATCGTTTTCATAAGTGCTTTTTTGACGGGTAGCGTTATTTTTTTTGAAACAGCTGTGCCAATGCCTCGGCAATGTCCTTGACGGGAACCGAGGAGGTGTTGATGCACAGATCATAGTTGGTGCGGTCCCCCCAGGTGTGTCCCGTGTAGTAGGTGTAGTATTTGGCGCGGTTTTGATCCACCTTTTTGATCATACTGCAAAGCTCGCGGTCGGTGAGATGCTCATGCTCGTCGGCTTTTTGACGGCATCGTGCAAGCTTGGCGGCTTCGTCGGCGTAAACAAACAGGCGGGTAGGCTGATATTCACGGAGAATATAGTCACCGCAGCAGCCAACGATCACGCAGTCGGATCTCTCTGCCATTTCACGCAGGACGTTCGCCTGCTCGGAATAGATCGAGGTATATTGCTTGAGGAGATAGTCACCGCCCGGTGAATGAAAGGTGCGCCCGATGGTGATGGGGAAGAAAACCCCCGATTTTTGCTCTACGATCTGCTGAACGTAGTTTTCGGCAAGCTGGGTACGCTTGGCAATTTCGGCAACGATCTCCTGATCGTAGTAGGCGATGCCAAGCAGGTCGGAAAGTCGTTTTCCAAGCTCGCGTCCGCCGCTTCCAAATTCACGTCCGATGGTAATGATTTTGTTCATAACAGTTCCCCCATTGCTATTTGCGGAGTATTTCTGTTTTTATTATACTCTTTTTTTTGCATGTTGTCAAGAAAAAAGTGTACACAAGCGCAAATTTTGCCCGATTCGACGGTTTTTTATTGACTTTTAGGGCAAAGAATGATATAATAAAAGTGTAATCAGCGATGCAAAACGTCGCAAGGAACACCACCACGGGAGGCAGCCTATGCATTACAAAATTTTGGAGCGCGATCCACAGCTTTTGCCGTTTGCAGGGGATATTGAGCAACGGATGAAAAACTACCAATCCAAAAAACGCCAATTGATAGGCGCACGGGGCAAGCTGTGCGATTTTGCTAATGGACATGAATATTTTGGCTTTCATAAAACCGAAAAGGGCTGGTATTACCGTGAGTGGGCGCCTGCCGCCGAGGATGTTTATCTGACGGGAGACATGGTTGCATGGAAATGGACCGAGAAAAAGCTGACACCCATAGGAAACGGTGTATTTGAACTCTTTTTGGAGGGAACCGATGCCCTTTGGAACGGCTGTCACGTCAAGACCGTGGTGCGCCACAAGGGAAAGCTTTTGGAGCGGATCCCCCTGTATATCCGCCGCGTGGAGCAGGATCCCGTTACGGGAGCATGGTGCGGTGTGATCGTGGACGAGCCGCCGTATGAATGGAAGCATTGTGAATTTGTTCCGCAAAGGGAAGGAATTCTCATTTATGAGTGTCACATCGGCATGGCGCAGGAAAAGGAGGGCATTGGCACCTACCGCGAGTTTACCCAAAGCATTCTGCCGCGTATCAAGGCATTGGGGTATAACACGATACAGATCATGGCGATCATGGAGCATCCCTATTACGGCTCGTTTGGCTATCAGGTGTCGTCATTCTTTGCGGCATCCTCCCGTTACGGAACAGCAAACGAATTAAAGGAATTGATCGACACCGCACACGGTATGGGAATTGCGGTGCTTTTGGACGTGGTGCATTCTCATGCTGTCAGAAACACCGCCGAGGGCATCAACGAGTTTGACGGCACTCCTTACCAATTCTTTCACGAGGGCACGCGCGGCGAGCATCCCGCATGGGGAACCAAGCTCTTTAACTACAACAAAAACGAGGTCATTCACTTTTTGCTTTCCA